>DATEMI010000001.1:0-23786 GCA_035275665.1 Terriglobales bacterium
ATAAGCGAATGCTGCGGCAGCTGCAACGTTCAAAAGCGCAGCGCGAGCGTTTGCAGACTGTAAATCAACTAGCGGTGATTTCAGCGCGAGCCGAGCGACGATACCGTAATCAACGCCAAGCATACGGCGCAAAGCTTTTCCGTGATTTCCGCACAAGACTTTCGGCACTAAAATCAACATTGCTTCACGAGCAAGCGGCTCCAAGTGTGTCTTCATGGGCACACAGTGAAAAGCTCGTTAATGCACGCTTGCTGAGCGTCATCACCCAATATCAAGCGATTTCGGGTGGATATGTCGCGCTCGCATGCCACCCAGGCACTTGGGCTTGCTGTCAACCGCGCACTCTAAGAGACGGGAACACAACAATTCGGGGGTGCACATGGTCCTGCGCGTCGCGGTTGACTGCGTGTCGCGGAGGATGCTTAGGACGCCGAATACCGAATACAGTCGTCGCGGTTAAGAACACGCCAAAGCCACCAATCTTCGCCAAACCCGCGGCGCTCGCATCCAGCGGCAAAGGAAAGAGCAAAGCCAGGCCGCGCATGAATGCCCCGGCAATTCCACAAGGGACAGCTAGCGGCCGCTGAGACATTTCTCTGCCAAAAGAACAAGGAGTTTATAAGGGAGCTCTTGTTCGCAGGTTCGAGAGAAATCCCAAAAGGTGCCGCCGTTTCTGCTGTTTCGGAGGCAACGACAGCTTTTGCGCAAAACGGAACAGGGGAATTGATAGGGGCATAACAGGGGTTGGAACAGGGAATTGAAGGGTGAATCAGGGAACTGACAGCAGCCCTGCTGTGAACGGCGAGAATTTTGAGAACAGGATTAAGCAACCTTCCTACGAATCAGCATAAGGTTTTGCCCTGAGCTGTTGTGCAGCCCATAGCGCTTTTTCCACTCCGGATCTGTGACCTGAATAGCAGAAGTTTTCTTCCACGTGTGCAAGAGCTTGCACACAGGCTCCTTGATTTACCTAGACCGGTGAGTAGCATTTCCCAGACTAGCGCGGATGGGCTAAGTGTCTGCAAGAAATAGCAATTGTTTTTTGTGCCTTTGTGCTGAAAATGCCGGACACCGGAACCAATTTTCTTGGCATTGTACCTGCTTTCGTATGGTTCCGGTCGCAAATCTGGTTCGACAAAGGCTGCCGTATGAGGTTCAGGCCTGCAGTCGTTGGTTTTTTGGGTGGAATCTTCCTGTGCTTGCTGTTTTCATCCTTGTGTTTTGCTGATTGCCCCTCGACGCAAAATCCCATTGTTCAAGAGAACTGCCTTCCCGGTACCCCTCCGGAAGTGTGGGACGTCAGCGGCGCTGGTGATTCCAACATCCAAGGTTTTGCGACTGACATAAGCGTTAACGCCGGTCAGACCATCAGCTTCAAAATTAAGACGGACGCAACGGCGTACCGGATCGATATTTACCGCATCGGCTACTACCAGGGAAATGGCGCTCGCCTTATCACTACCATCAACCCTTCAGTCGCGTTGCCACAAGTGCAGCCTGCCTGCCTTACCGACGCTGCCACGCACCTAGTGGATTGTGGGAACTGGGCTGTTTCTGCGTCGTGGGGAGTGCCCCCTAGTGCTGTTTCGGGAATTTATATCGGCCATCTTGTGCGAACGGACACTACGCCCGGAGAGAGTCACATCATCTTCGTTGTTCGAAACGACGGCGCAAGCTCCGACATTCTCTTTCAAACGTCCGACGAGACCTGGCAGGCCTACAACAACTATGGCGGGTTCAGCCTGTATGGGTCGACAGATTTCGACACGGCCAATCGTGCCTATAAGGTGAGCTATAACCGGCCCTTTAATACGCGCTCTTTTGGCGACGAATCGGCGACGTGGTTCTTTGGCGCGGAATACCCTATGGTGCGATGGCTCGAGAGAAATGGATACAACGTCTCGTATTTCACCGGACTTGACGCCGCTCGAAATGGGAATTTGATTGCTCAGCACAAGATCTACATGAGCGTGGGTCACGACGAATACTGGTCAGGTGAGCGCCGTGCGAATGTCGAAGCCGCTCGCGACAATGCACACGTAAACCTGGCCTTCTTCAGTGGAAACGAGGTTTATTGGAAGACGCGGTGGGAATCCAGTGTTGACGGCAGCGGTACGCCCTTCCGTACGCTGGTCTGCTACAAAGAGACGCTCGATGGAAAGATCACTGACCCAACCTTTCCCAATATTTGGACAGGTACGTGGCGCGACGCTCGGTTCAGCCCGCCCGCAGACGGCGGCCGTCCAGAGAATGCGCTCACTGGAACCTTGTTCATCGCGAACGGCCCGGGCTCGGACAACGATGGCACGCTGTCGATCCAGGTTCCGGCGGCAGATGGCAAGATGCGCTTCTGGCGCAACACAGGTCTGGCGAATCTCGCGTCTGGTACGACGGCTACTTTACCCCCGCAAACCCTTGGCTACGAATGGGACGGCGACGTGGACAACGGCTTCAGGCCGGCGGGAAACTTCCCGTTGTCAACTGCCACTTACAATCTCACGACAGATCTCATTCAGGATGAGGGCGCTACTTTCGGAGCCGGAACTGCGACTCATCACATGACATTGCATCGGGCCCCGAGTGGAGCGCTCGTGTTTGGGGCAGGCACCATCCAGTGGTCTTGGGGGCTTGACAGCAATCACGACGATCCATTTGGGAATCCGCAAGCGGAAAACCCGGACATGCAGCAGGCCACCGTGAACCTGCTTGCCGACATGGGAACACAGCCGACGACGTTGCAAACTGGCATAGCCGCGACTGCTTCCACCGATACGGTTCCACCGTCGTCGAGTATCACTTCGCCCGCCAGCGGAACAACCGTGACAGCTGGAGGCTCGATCGCAGTCACAGGCAGCGCAAAAGATTCCGGAGGCGGGGTCATTGGAGGCGTTGAATTGTCGGTCGATGGTGGTACGACTTGGCATCCGGCCACTGGGCGCGAGAATTGGAGCTACGCATGGACGCCAACAACCCTTGGAACCGTCACGATCAAAAGTCGCGCCACGGACGACAGTGCGAACCTCGAGCTTGCCGGAGCGGGAATAAATGTTACAGTCACTCAATCTTGTCCCTGCAGTGGCCTGAGCTCTTCAAGCACGCCATCACTGGTCGACAGTAACGACGGTGGCTCGATCGAAGTTGGCGTGAAGTTCCGCGTGGACTTGGCGGGCTTCATACGGGGGATTCGTTTTTATAAGGCAGCCACTAACACTGGTACTCATGTCGGACATCTTTGGCGTAGCGATGGTACCCTTCTCGCAACTGCGACTTTCACAAACGAGACCGGCTCGGGATGGCAGCAAGTTGACTTTAGCAATCCTGTTGCAATAGCGGCGAATACAACTTACATCGCATCTTATTTCGCGCCGAACGGACACTACTCGGCAACCGGAGCAGCCTTTTCTACTTCAGGCATTGATAATCCTCCGATTCATTTTCTAGCTAGTGGTGTCGATGGACTTAACGGTGTTTTCACATACAACAGCGCCAGTATTTTTCCAACATCTAGTTTTAACGACACCAACTACTGGGTCGACTTGGTGTACGTTCCCGCGTCATCCGGACCAGCGATATTGGTGAATCCATCTACGCTCAGTTTCACGGCTGCGGCGGGTGGTGCTAATCCGCCTGCACCGCAGATTGTGAACGTATCTAGCGAGGGAGGCGGGGTACTTTCTTGGGGCGCATCATCGGATTCTTCCTGGTTGACTGCTTCTCCGGCTTCCACCACCACGCCTTCTACGCTTGCGATTTCAGTAGATGCCTCACACCTCGCGGCGGGCACGTATACCGGAACGGTTACGATTACAGCTTCAGGAGCAACAAATTCACCACAGAAAATCACCGTTGGTCTGACCGTCACGAGCGCCGGGACGAACACTCTGCTCTTCGCCAATTTCGCAGACGGCACAATGAATGGGTGGGCATTCTCGCCGCTGGGGTTGAACGCAAATTGGTCAGTTTCAAAAGGAGCGCTGAATTACAACGGCGGAGGACACACGCAAGTTTATGCCGGAGATTCGAGCTGGAGCGATTACACGCTGAGCGCTGCGATTAAGGTTTCGGCCTTGAAGGACTTTCCTGGTGGTATCCGAGGAAGGATCGATCCAGTTACAGGTGCAGGGTACGTTGCATGGTTGTATCCGGCGGAAGGGCTGGTCAGACTCTTCCACATTACCGGATGGAACATTGATTCCAGCGCCGTGACTGTAACTCTGCTTGGGGTCGGCAGTGTGTCGGTCGACACCACCAATTTCCACAACTTACAGCTTTCATTTCAGGGATCGCAAATACAGGTATCTTACGATGGCAAAGCTATCATCACAGTTACCGATTTAGCGAGCTCAAGGGGCCTGATTGCGTTGGATGTGCACGACCAGCCGGTCAGCTTTACCAATGTGATGGTCACGTCAAACAACGTTAACAGTGACGCGATGCTGGTTGGTGCGACCTCGCTGAGCTTTAGCGCGAACCTGCAGGCAAATCCTGCTCCTCAAAATCTATCTTTGACTAGTAGCGGCGGAACACTTGCCTGGACTGCGAACGCCGACCAAAGCTGGCTCACTGTATCGCCATCTTACGGGAATACTCCTGCTACCCTGCAAATAGCTATTTCCTCTTCTGCTTTAAATGCAGGCAACTACAGCGGCAACATCAAGATTGTGTCGTTAGGTGTCACGAATACTACGCAGATCATCCCGGTGAGTTTAACTGTTGGTAGTGGCGGACTAGTCTCACAAACCATCACAGTATCTTCCAACGTTCCCCTGTCCCAAACCTATAACACCAGCTTCAGCCTGAGCGCAGGAGGAGGGGGCTCGGGTAATCCAGTAAGCTTTGCGCTGGATGCTGCCTCGACCGCTTGTTCGATCGGTTCAGTGGCGAACGCTGGCGGTACGTTCACCGCGCCAATCTCAATGACGAGCGGCACAGGAAATTGCGTAATCGATCTCAACCAGGCTGGAAACGCGAACTACAGTTCCGCCGAGCAAGTGCAGGTCTCGGTAGCAGCAGCAAAGGCGAACCAAGCCACTCTGACCGTTACCGGACCCGCCTCAGTGACCTATGGTACGAGCGTTTCTGCTACCGCGTCGGGTGGAAGCGGAACCGGCGCGCTGACGTTCAGCGCGGGATCTTCCTCAGGATGCTCAGTCATCGGGACCACCATCGTAGTCTCCGACGCAACGGGAAGCTGCTCACTGGTCGCAACGCAGGCAGCCGACAACAACTACAACCAAGCGACGTCGGCCGCGTTCACCGCGATTCTAAATAAGGCGACCCCAAGCCTAAAGATCCTCAGTGGAAGCACCGATGTTACGGGCCAGACCGCCTCGTTTACTTACAATGGATCACCTCAGCCTCTTACTGCTGCGGTCGCTGGCGTCGGCTCCGACAGTCTGTCTGCGAGCATTACTTATGACAGTTCGTCGACGACGCCGACCAACGTCAAAATCGTAAACAACGCAGTATCTGCCTACAGCGTGGTCGCAAGCTACAGCGGCAGCAATAACTACAGCCCGGCTAGCGCAACGGCTAGCGAAATCATCAATAAAGCGAACGCACTCATCGCTGTCACTCCGTACACCGTGAACTACGATGGCCAGGCACACAGCGCTACCGGATCTGCTGTCGGCGTGGAAGGCACTCCTGCCAATCTCAGTTCCCTTTTGGCACTAACCGGAACCACTCACATCAACGCCGGAACGTATAACAATGATACCTGGAGCTTTGCCGGAAACAGCAATTACAACGCTACGAGTGGCACGATCAATGACGTCATTGCCCTGGCCAATTCAGCCACGACCGTCACTTTCCCGGCTGGGCCGTATGTCTATAACGGCAACGCATTCAAGGCCACGGCACAGGTAACTGGCCTCGGTGGTTTGAGCACCTCAGTAGCAGTCACCTATACCGGGGACTGCATCAACGTCACCAGTACAAATGGGTGCACCGCGACCGCTACTTATGCCGGTGATGCCAATCATGCGAGCAGTACTGATACTAAGAGCATCACGGTAACGAAGGCGAACGCGGTGATCACGGTGATCCCGTACACCGTCAACTACGACGGCCAGGCGCACACGGCTGCTGGCTCTGCTACTGGTGTGGAGAGCACTCCGGCCAATCTCAGTTCTCTTTTGACACTCACTGGCACCACTCACACTAACGCGGGGACTTATAACAACGATACCTGGAGCTTTGCTGGAAACAACAACTACAACGCGAGCAGCGGCACAGTAAACGACAGCATTGCGCAGGCGACTTCCAGCGTGACTGTCTCGTTCCAGGCAGGGCCGTATGTGTACAGCGGCACTACCTTCACAGCTACGGCACAGGTGAGTGGCACCACCATCTCGGTGCCGGTCTCCTACAGCGGTGACTGCATCAACGTCACCACTGCCAATGGGTGCACCGCGACCGCTACGTATGCCGGCGATGCCAACCACGCCGGCAGCACTGGTACCAGCAGCATCACCATTACCAAGGCGAACGCCAAGATCACGGTCACGGGTTACACCGTGACGTACGATGGCCAGGCGCACACGGCTGGTGGATCGGCTACTGGAGTGGAGAGCACCCCAGTTAATCTCAGCTCGCTCTTGACGCTGAGCGCCACCACTCACACCAGCGCCGGAACCTATAACAACGATGCCTGGAGCTTTGCCGGAAACAACAACTACAACGCCACCAGTGGCGCCGTGAACGACAGCATCGCGCAGGCAAGTTCCAGCGTGACTGTCACGTTCCAGGCAGGGCCATACGTGTATCGAGGCTCGGCGTTCACAGCTACCGCGCAAGTGAGTGGCACGACTACTTCTGTGCCGGTTTCCTACAGCGGTGACTGCATCAACGTGACCACAGCCAATGGATGCACGGCGACCGCTACCTATGTCGGCGACGCCAACCACGCCGGCAGCACTGGCAGCAGCAGCATCACCATTACCAAGGCCAACGCCAAGATCACGGTCACCGGTTACAGCGTGACCTACGATGGCCAGGCGCACACCGCTTCTGGATCCGCTACTGGCGTGGAGAGCACTCCAGTTAATCTCAACTCGCTGTTGACACTGACCGGCACCACTCACACCAATGCCGGAAGCTACAGCAACGATGCCTGGAGCTTTGCCGGAAACAACAACTACAACGCGAGCAGCGGCACAGTAAACGACAGCATTGCGCAGGCGACTTCCAGCGTGACCGTCACGTTCCAGCCAGGGCCGTATGTGTACAGCGGCACTCCCTTCACAGCTACGGCGCAGGTGAGTGGCACGACTACTTCTGTGCCGGTTTCCTACAGCGGTGACTGCATTGATGTCACGACCACGAATGGATGCACGGCGACAGCTACCTATGCTGGCGATGCCAACCACGCCGGCAGCACTGGCACCAGCAGCATCACCATTACCAAGGCCAACGCCAAGATCACGGTCACGGGTTACACCGTGACGTACGACGGCCAGGCGCACACGGCTACTGGATCGGCTACTGGAGTGGAGACCACCCCAGTTAATCTCAGCTCGCTCTTGACGCTGAGCGCCACCACTCACAGCAACGCCGGAACCTATAACAATGATGCCTGGAGCTTTGCTGGAAACAACAACTACAACACTACCAGTGGCGCGGTGAACGACAGCATCGCGCAGGCAACTTCCACCGTGACTGTCACGTTCCAGCCAGGGCCGTATGTGTACAGCGGCACTGCCTTCACGGCTACGGCGCAGGTGGGTGGCATCACCCCCTCTGTGCCGGTTTCCTACAGTGGTGACTGCATCAACGTCACGACTACCAATGGATGCACGGCGACCGCTACCTATGCTGGCGATGTCAACCACGCCGGCAGCACTGGCACCAGCAGCATCACCATCACCAAGGCGAATTCGATGGTCACCGTGAATTGCAGTGCAGGTGCACCATTTGTCTATAGCGGTTCTGCGCAGACACCGTGCACCGCAACCGCAACTGGGGTTGGGAATTTGAGCGTGGCTCTCACTCCAACGTATTCCAACAACGTCAACGCGGGCACAGCTTCGGCAACAGCGACCTACACAGGTGACGCAAACCATACTGGCAGTACCGGCAGCGGCACGTTCGTGATCGGAGTGGCAACGTCGCCGATTACTTGGGCGAATCCGGCTAACATCGCCTATGGCACCGCTCTGAGCTCCACGCAACTGAATGCTACTAGTAGCGTGCCTGGAACTTTCAGCTACACTCCGGGGGCAGGTACCGTACTTACTCCCGGCTCAGGACAGAATCTGTCAGTAACCTTTACGCCGAACGACAGGATTGACTATTCGGGTGCGACGGCGTCGGTATCCATAAATGTCATCGACAGTCCACCGCTTGCGGGTAACGACTCATATAGCACCAACGAGAACACTGCGCTGACGATTTCCGCGGGATCGGGAGTGCTCGCGAACGACAGCGACACTGCCGGTAATCCCTTGACCGCAACTCTCGTCAGCGGCCCGACAAACGGGACTGTCACGCTGAATGCCGACGGCTCGTTTAACTACATCCCGACCTCTAATTTCTATGGCACCGATACCTTTGCCTATAAAGCGAGTGACGGCTTCCTAAGCTCGAATGTCGCCACGGTCACCGTGACAATCAACTTTGCGAGTGCCAGTAGCACGTTGACATCGACTGGCGGAACGGTAACGACTGACCCAAACAATGTGGGCACGAGCGCTGCAGTGCCGGTACAGACGTCGGTGACCAGCCCCGTCGCGGGAACGGTGTCAATTGGGGAAACCGCAACGACGCAGGCAGCGCCAACCGGTTACACCTTCTTCAATCAGCAAGTGAACATTACCGCTCCCGCGGCGAGTACTACGGCCCCGCTGACTCTGGTGTTTACGGCTGACGTTTCGTTGCTCACCCCTGGACAGAATCAAAACACGACTCAGATATTCCGAAACGGAACTCTCGTCCCGAACTGCACGTCGACGAGTCCATCGATTAACCCCGATCCGTGTGTTTCGAACCGTCTGCTGCTGCCAAATGGCGATGTACAGCTTACCGTGCTTACTTCTCATGCGAGCGCCTGGAACCTCGGTAAATCTTTGAGTAATAGTCCACCCGTGGCCGCGAATGACACGTATGCGACCGATGCCGGAACTACGCTCACAGTAGCAGCTCCTGGTGTATTGGCAAACGACACAGATTCTGATCTCAATACGCTCTACGTAGCCAATGCATCCGCTCCGGCTCATGGCGCCTTGACAATCAATATCAATGGTTCCTTTACCTACGTACCCGCTGCGGGCTACTCTGGCCTTGACCAATTCACTTACTACGCGAACGACGGCCAAGTAAACAGCGTTAGTCCAGCAACTGTCTCAATTAAGGTTAGAGCGCTTACAACTACCAATGCACTTACTTCAAGTCTAAACCCCTCGACTTACGGCCAGTCCGTAACATTTACTGCGACGGCTACCTCAGCGGCAGGAACGCCGAGCGGAACTATGCAGTTCTATGACGGTTCGACTCTGCTGGGCAGCACGCCTGTAACAAACGGCACCGCGTCGTACACGACTACGGCTGTTAACGCGGGGACGCGCTCGATCACAGCTGTTTTCAACGATTCGAGCAACGCGTACGCCTCTAGCACATCGGCTGTGTTTACGCAGACTGTGAGTAAAGCAGCTGCGAGCGCCACGTTTACGTATCCTACAAGTCCAACGCAATATAGCGACCAGGTCACATTTAAAGCGACGTTCGCGCCGGGACCGAATAACACCTCTCCGGCCACCGCCGCGACGTTCAAAATCGGCACCCAAGTCATGGGAACGCAGAATTTTGCTTTCAACTCGGGTACAGGTCTCTACGAATCAGTGCTGACGGTTCCGTTGCTTGAAACGATCTCTGGCCAGATGTCCCCAGGATCAAAGGCGACCGTCGCACAGTTCACCGCGAACCCGAACTACACAATTTCGAATCGCACTGGATCTCTCAGCATAACCGCAGAAGATGCACGAACGTATTTCGCTGGTCAGAGTACCGTGCTGACGAACCTAGGTATCAGCACAGCAACAATACCGCTACAATGGACGATCAAGGACATCACGGCAGTAGGGCCAAGCGATCCGGCATACGACCCAAATCCTGGCGATATAAGTCTAGCCAAAGTCACCTTCGTCAACCGAGCGACGGGCACCGCAATCGCAACGGTTCCCGTTACTCTCATATCCGACCCGAACAACCCGCCCAAGACTGTGGGAATTGCAAGTTACAACTGGAGTGTAGATATCGGAACAGCTACTTCGCAGACTTACACGGTGGGTGCAGTTGTGACTGGCTATTACACTCGAAGCAATACGACAGAAAACGCGAGTATTACAGTTTCCAAGCAATAAGGGCAAACGTGGGCCAGCAGCTCTACACTGCTGGCCCTATTACTATGGCAACGAGAGCGGCTGTCTCGTTATTAACTGTGTTTCAGGGTTAATAGGCAACGCACCTTCATTTTTGACACGGATAATGTAGTTGCCAGGCACAGTCGGAACGACAGTGGCTACCGCTGCTCCAGGCGTCGCTACCGGCAAAACCAACGTCAGACTGTTCGGGTCCATGACCTGTACCGAGACAGGTTCGAGGGCGTTGTCAGATTGAATGGCGGCGACAATAGCCATTGTGCCCGAGGCGACAGGCAAGCTGTAATCCATGGATTGGCCTGGAGGCAAGGAATCATTGTGGCGGTCCATCTTGGCTTTGCTGTCGCTCGTTTTGTATTGGTCTGGGATGCCATCGTGGTCCTGGTCGTCGTGACCAGTACCGTCGTCATTGCAGTCTTTGTCCTCGCGTTCATGCTTTGCCTTAAAGCCCTTTCGCGGAAGCCGGATGAAACCAACGCGGTTAACTGTCCCATTGTCCGGCTGGCCAACAGCATAGAGGAACGTTCCCACTGCTTTCTTGAATGCAGGAGCGATACCGAGTGGAAAATACGAACTCTGCGCGCTGCCGTCGGCGTTCCTGTTGATGAGCCCTTCGATAAACGTACCGTTGGATTCGGAGATGACCTTCGCGGGTACCTGCCTGATCGTCGTCGTCAAGCTCCCTGTGCTTGCAGGTGCCGGCAAGCACGTAGGCGGAATCTGGAACGTGGTGTAGGATGCCCATGCTGAACTCGGGGTCACAGTCTTTCCTTGACCGCTCGGAATCAGCACGCCGACTTTGTGTTCATCCTGGGTAGGATCGCCGCTCAGACTACCATTCTGATCATTCGCGGTATATCCAACCACACCTCCATCTGGTGCAACTCCGAACGTATCTTGGAGGAATCCGGCGGGAATCTGATATGCCGTCACAACGTTTGTCCTGGGATCCAGGCTGACAAGGCTCGGTGCGAATGTACCGGTACTGTCCGATCCTGTAATGATCCATAGGACACCGTCTTGATCAAAATTGATTTGCCGGGGCTGGTAAACGCCTACTTGGGATAAGTCCCACCGGCGCACGTTAAAACAGGCACACGACTGCATAGATGTGTTCACTTCGGCGATAGTGTTGTTTCCAGGCTCCGCAACATAGACGAGGCTTTCATTGCTCGGATGAACAGCGACCCCTGCGAGGCAAGGATTCGTATCGGTGGTGTTACCTTGGCACACTCCCGCCGTACTAAGGACGGCTGGAGCAATTGCAGTGGCTGCAGTGCTCAAATTCCACTGTGTAGCAATGACCGGAGGACATGTTTGCCGCGGAGCACAACTGTTAGCGCTTGTGTCCAATCGTTGTAGAAAGCCATTGAAGGTGTAATAGACGAAATAGTTATGGTCTATAGCGACATCCGATACTGGGGAAGGCGAAGCGCAGCCCCCGGCGCTCTCAAGAATTGCATCGTCGCAGTAAGTCGTGCTTATCTGGTTTAGGGTATCGATTTTCTGAATCGCGAACGTCGTCCTGACATACACGAAGCGCGAATCGAATGAACCCCTGATCCGCTTTAGCCCTCCAGTAGGGCCTGAAGCGGCAGAATCCAGCGGCCAAGAGGTTACTTGCCCTGAACCGTACTTATAATTTGCTGGAGGCTGGAACTGGTAAAGGCGCACAGGACCGACTCGTGTTGAGAACCAAACTGTACCGCTGCTGTTTCCATAAAGATCGGCGGTAATAGCGCCAGGCTGCGAATCCAGCGTTTGGACATTCGAAGTGTCCCACTCGATCACCTCCGCTGTGGGGGTGCTAGTTGTTGTGGTTGTGGATACTGATGTTGTTCCGACCTGCGCAAATCCTGTGATTCCCGCAAGCCCGAACAGCAGCAGTCCCAAGAAGGGGGAACTTACACGTATGCGCGTAAGCATTGAGCTGCTCTCCATCGCTGAAATTTATTTGCTACGCGCGTATTGCCTACGGGGCCAGGGGACGCCAAGGCGGGAATATGTGAACGAGACGAAGTAACGCGCGAAAAGCTATGGATGGAGATGAACAACTTTCGTTCAGGGTTGGCTGCGCTCAACAACGATCCAGCAGCAACCCTATTCTGCAAATACGACAGCTCCCTTCCAGTTGTTTCCAACACGAACATCGCGGATTCACACAAGGTAATTCGAAAGTCAGATTCAATCGAGTGTCACGAACTTTGACGTCTACGCTGCGGTTTGAATGATTGAGTAAGACAGTCTGCGCTGGTTAAATATCGAACGAGAAGAGGTCCTGCATTCGGAGTCCAAACTCTCACCTGGAAAAAACGTGCGCGACCCGGTACCGTCGAACTTAGCCGGCCCGTTTTACGTCTCCAGCCTCACTCTGCCTGCCACGGGAGCCCAGCAGGAACTCACGCAGTACAACCGCCTGCTGTTTGCGAGCATGAGCTTGTGCGTTGAAAAATTTCTGCGCAGCATTACGCTTGCGATCGGCTGCTAACTGGGCTAAATGCTGCTCCAGAGCTGCGCTTTGCTCAAGGGCACGCAAAGCAACCCACAAAGAACGCTCAACGTCCTCGTCCTGCGCCTCAGAGATTCCGTCTGCCGAATATGAGTGGCCGACGCGACATTCGTAGCGAATCTCCCCGGTTTCGTTCATTTCCCAGATCGCTGCTTGGCAGTCAGGGCAGGTGAAACCGGTGCAGGACCCTTTAGCTTCCGCCTTGCTCTCACTTTCGATTCTGGGATCCTTGACTGTATTCGCTGTTGCCGACGACTTCGTGAGCCGGTTCAGCAATAATCCGATTTCTGCCGCCGGCACGCAATAGTCCGGCTGAACCTGCTGCAGCACTCGTCGCGGCATCGTTGCCACTTCAGCATCTTCTATGCTTTGGAGCAGAGCAATTCCTCCGGCATTCTTGATGGCCAACAACCCAGAGCCCCCATCTTCCAGGAATCCGGTGAGCACAGCCCCGATCACGCGCCCGCCGAATTGTCGCGCTGCCGAGAGGAACAGCAAGTCGATAGCTGGGCGATAGCGGTTATGTTTGGGACCATTTACGACGCGAACACTACCGGGGTCCAGCAAAAGATGGCGATCGGGTGGCGCCACATAGATCTTGCCGCATTCGATCGGCTCTCCATCTCGGGCCAAGTGCGCGCGAATCTTTGAGCTCAGGTTCAGCACGTCGGCAAGCAGGCCGCTGCTGTGTGGTGAAATGTGGGCTACCACGAAAATAGCGGCTTGAAGATCGGGAGATAGTCGGCCGGTAAGCTCCTGCAGAGCTTCTATGCCGCCGGTCGAGGCGCCGATGACGACAATGTCGTGCGTGTGCACGGGTCCACCAAGCTGAACGTCTAGGTTGTAGAGGGAACAAGCACTTTGAGTGTGCTAAGCGACTAAAAGATGTCCGGGATCATGATGCATGCGTGTGCGGGATTGCGCGTGCTCTTCATGGGTCCTGCGGGGATTACAGTGCCACTTCTCCACATGAGGTTTGCCCGATTCTACGCTGGTGTCAGCCCGCGCTGCGCCGTGGCGATGTCATCGTCGTCACCAGTCCTAATGACATCGGGACCTTCCCGACACGGGAATGAAACTGGAATCTCTCCTCGTAAACGGTGCGCGACCAAGAGGCCGGTCGACTTTTTCGGAGCGGGCTGGAGTTACGTCCGTTATCTTTCGTCGCCAACCTCTTCCATGGGGCGGGCTTTCGGAATGGCGGTCCGGCAAGAAACGCTCTATGGTCGCGGTACAAGGGCCCGAGCCTCGTTCGAATAGCTGCTCTCTATCATGTCTTCTCTCACTGCAGTCACGACATAAAAGTAGGTGTTCCCCGATTGGACATTGGTGTCGCTGAAAGTGCGCGTCTCCGCAGACGTACGGCCGATCATGGTGTACGGTCCACCGCTTTGCGAGCCGCGGTAGATCCGGTATGTTTGTACGCCAGATGATTCACTGGCATCCCACTTGAGCTCTACACTGTGCTCGATGTTCAGAGGGAGAGTCGCCGGAGGAGTTGGGCTGCTCGGTGCGCTCGAACCTCCACCGCCTCTTCCACACCCGGGAAAGAGTACGAAGGCAAGCAAAACCAGCAACGCCCAAACCAGGCCCGTTTCGGGCGCATGGCACTTTCTGTGACACTGACGAAGCATGACGCGTACATCCTTGCGCGCGCTTCATCCTTGCTGAAACGACGGCGCGGAAGGCCCAAGAGGCGTCCGCGTTTCCGACATTGACTCTGGTGCAACAAAATGGATTAAGCATCTTGCACGTGAGTTGTCCCGAGAAGACAAAAATCGCGAGCTCCAGAATGGGAAACTAAGATGCGTCGAGCGCCTCGGGCAAGCTTCAAGCTTTTTCTGGCGGGCATTTTCGCGCGGATCGCTTCTAGGGCAAAGAGTTCAGCAATCTCGGTGTTGCCCAGTAGATAGCTACTGCGGTCGCCATTGTGCACGCCAATAGTTCGTTCGAGGGTTTGCCGTGACCGCACTTTTTTCGCATGGAAGAGGAACGGCGAGCGGCCGCTGAGACATTTCTCCGCCAGAAGAACAAGGAATCTAAGGGAATTTACGGGAGCGGATCAGGGCAATCGGGGCTCGCGTCCAAAATAGGAAAAGTCAGGGGCGGCGCTAGTACCGGGAGTTTGTTTTTCGTGCCTGAGTTTCTCCCCTCAGCCAGATGTACAGCGGAGCTTTTGGAGACGGCGGCGGCCAGGAAACGATGATCTTCAGAGTCTGCTGCTGAGGATTGTCTGGAACTGGGGTAGGTATTCCCTGAACGGGATCGCCGTTCTCGGCGCTCCAACCGGTTTTCTCGATCAACTGCAGGTCTTCGCCTGTTAGGACTGCGGCATACGCAGAGTCCCCAGCCTTTTCATCGGTGACTACAAAGTTCGTAATTCGAGGCAGCCGAACGACACGCCCGAGCACGAATGGATCGGAGCTTCCGGTTGCAGGATCGCGGATGTCAGCGATCAGCTCGCATCCAGAGTCGCCGATTGCGCCGGGATCAATCGAAAGAAAGAGCGCATCCGGCCCCGTAAAATCCAATTCCTGGGAATCTGACTTATCTCCGGGGGACAAGGTGATTTTGCGGCGCATGGAATCTTCGTTCTTGCAGCCAAGCTCGACCCCAATATGGGAATCCAGATTTCGAGCTTGCAAGGCAAAGCTCGTTGCGATGCCTGCCGGCATTTCTCCATCGTGAAGCTCCACGCCTGACTGACTCGCGAAGGACTTCGTGGCCGCCAGGATCTTTGGGCGCGGACCGACTACGTTGATCACGTCGCTGAGCTGGAGCGGCTTGTGCAGGCCGGTCACGAAAACTTCGGCATTGAACTGGTCGCCCTTTTGCGCTGTCGAAGCAAGCTGCACCGTCGCTGGCCGCTCGGCCGCTTCATCCGTGCCTTCAGATATCTCCGCTAACTTCCAATCAGCACCTGGACTGACGATTCTTTCGATGCGCTCCAGGTGTCGCCCACGGAGGAGCACTTCCTGTTGCGGTTCTCCGATATTGACCCGCAACGGAAGCTGCGCCAGCTCCGGATTTGCGGGATGAATCGTGATTGATACGTTTTCCGTGGCTCCATTGAGCTGCTTCACTGCAAGCAGGTAGCTGCCGGGCGCCAGCGCGGACGTGTCAATGGTTGTCTGCATGGTCGCCTGCTCACCTTGCTCTTTGCCCTTCGGCAACGTGAAGGGGAGCGCGATTTCCTTTTTTGGCTTCGAACTCTCCCGCAAAGAGAGAGAGTCGACAAACTCGAAATCCGTTCCCGTCAGTTGCACCTGGACGGGACCTGCGCCTGCAACTAAAGCGTCCTGCGAATCAGGCGCTACTTTGGCATCCGCCATATCTCCGAGTGGCCGGACGTCTACGTTGCCGTGCACTTCGAACGAAGTCCAATCCCACTTGGCCGCGAGCTGATACTCGCCCGGAGGCACTCTCCCCTGGGTCAAATCGAGAGTGATCACATCCTTGGATGATCCGACTGCGACCTTTGCAGGCACTGTGGTGGTGTGTGAAGCAGAGACCAGTTCCCAATCTCGAGCACGAGACAGACTCGCAAGCTGAGAAATCGTGGCGGTAGAGACAGAAACTGTGGACGACACTCCGACAGGAATATGCACGTCGTCAGCTAGCGAGGCGTTAGGCGCACCCATATTGGGAATGCGCGACATCCACACGTAATCAATGCGTGCACGACTTTTGTTATCCAGAGCTCTTGCCGTGCAAAGGTTCGTGCCGTTGCTGCCTTCGGGTTCAGCAAAAGCAGATCGAAAATCTGTTGGTGGGAACAAAGAGGAATGCAGGCCCTCCACGAGAGCTGCTCCGCTGATCGCCAGCGCCAGCGGCGTGCCAAAGTAGGTTGCCGCTACTGATCCCGCGGCAGTGCCGGTCTTTGCGAGCGCATCACTCCGAGAGGAAATGGAATCGTTCGCCGATACTGTTGGTGCGAGAGCGTGAAGCAATGTCAGCGCCTGCTGGCTGGGGGCGGCCTTGCTGTCGAATGCCGGCATCTGCAACCCATATTGGGAAGAGAACGCCTGCAGTACAGATTGCAGACTCTTGCCATCCGGCTTGGAATCTTCATAGTCAGACAACGTCTGCACCAGGGCTTCAACCCGGCTGGTTTGCTGAGCGTAATCTGCCAGCTTGGTGACGATTTCCGGATGTTTTTCGACCAACTCGGCGACTTTTTTGGTGTCAATTCCGTGCGGCCCAACAACTATGCCAACTGCAGAGGCCTGGGTGGGAATCACCCATTCCGCCGGATCTTTCACCGCCTGTGCTGGAAGAACTACGAGGTGCTTATCAGGGTGATCGCCGGGAGGAACCAAAATTACCGAAACGCGTGCCTTCTCCTTAAGGTCTTCCGGCAGCTTCACTGGTTCGTATCGCAGTCTTTGGCCGGGAGCAATGTTGTTGACTGTGGAAAGTGGAAGTGCGGGTCCGCCTTTCGGCGGCAGCACAAGAATTTTGAACGTCCCCACTGGTACGCCAGTCGGACAGCTCTTTGCTATTCCGAACGAGTAACAGCAACACTGAAAAGCGAGTAGAAGAGTGACAACTCTGCCTGAAGTAGAAGATGAGAAACGCTTCTTGGGGAGGGCCCAAACCACACATAAATCTTAGATTTTCGACATTCGGCTGACAACTGCCTGTAAGGACTAATCCTTTTGTCCTGGTGGCCGGATCGCTTTCTTCGAGATGCGCTATTTCAACTTGGCTCGGATCAAATGTCGGCTCCGGCCGGTGTCGCCCAAAACCAAGGAGTATCATGCGATAACCAATGCCCGAGTCCATCGATTGGCCCGCGATGGGCCGACCGCGCCGCCGCCGCTTCCTACTCATTCTCATTCTGGCCGTCTTTGCATTGGCTGTCCTTAGCAGCCGGATGGCGTTGTCCTATTACGTCGACGCTCTCTGGTTCGGGTCCCTTGGTTATCGAGACGCATTTTGGACGACGCTAAGAATTCAGTGGCAGGCTTTTATCGGGTTCGCCGCGGCCGCATTTCTTATTCTGTACGGATCGTTCTTAGCTCTGAAGCAAACACACCTTCCTGATCTGCCGAGTAGCCGGACGATTTTCGTCGCCGGAGAGCCCATACGCTTGCCAGTTGAGCCGGTACTGCGCTTTGTCGGGCTCGGAGTTTCGCTGCTTGTCGCTGCTGCGACGGGCGCCAGCATGATGATGGAATGGCCGACGCTAGCGCTCTATTGGTACGCGCCACGTGCCTCGGGAAGCGTGATCGATCCCATCTTGGGCAAGCCCCTGAACTTTTATTTGTTCACTCTTCCCGCCTGGCAACTCATCGTCGGCTGGTTGATGACATTGGCCGTGATTACTTGCGCGATCGCCATTCTCTTAATCTTCATCGCCGGAGGCACGCGTGCGTTCGCTGGACGTCGCACCGCTTACGCGCCATTTTCCTGGCGCGGGCTGTCCATCACATTTGCATTCGTGTTGCTAATCGGTGCGATGCGTGTCTATCTCTCCCGGTTTGAGTACTTGTTCGATAGTCACACCATTTTTGCTGGTGTCACGTATACCGACGCTCACGTCACTATCACCGGGATGCTCGTTGTCTGTGCGGCGCTTGTTCTCGGTGCTGCAGTAGCTGTCGCGAACGCCGTGTCTGTATCACGGTTGCGCTGGATCGTCACCGCTATCATTCCTGCGACGGTGTGTTATCTCGGCGTCCAGTTTTTTGCGTGGTATGTGAGCAGTTTTATCGTGAAGCCGAACGAACTCGTTCGGGAGCAACCGTACATTGTCCACAACATTGAGTTGACGCGGCAGGCATACGGATTGAATCAGATTTCGGAGCGTGAATTTCCTGCGGAGACGACCGTCGAGGCAGCGGATCCGGCAAGCAACCAGGCCACACTGCAAAACATTCGGCTGTGGGATTGGCGTGCGTTACAGGACACGCTGCGACAAATACAGGAGATCCGCACCTACTACGACTTTCCCGATATCGATATTGATCGTTATGAAATCGACGGCACGATTCGCGAGGTTATGCTCGCCACGCGCGAGTTGAACGTCGACAAGCTTCCAGAGAGCAGCCGCAATTGGATCAACGAGAAGCTGATCTATACCCATGGATACGGCATCACCATGAATCCTGTAAATGGTTTCACGCCAGAAGGGTTGCCGACGCTGATGTTGAACAATATGCCGGTCCAAAGTACGGTGCGCGGGCTTGCCGTTTTGCGTCCGGAGGTCTATTTCGGTGAGCTGACCAACACAGACGTGTATGTGAAGACACGGCAGCAGGAATTCAACTACCCGCAAGGCCAGACCAACAATCTGACGAGCTACGAAGGCAACGGCGGCATCATTGTCGGCGGTTTTTTACGCCGCTTCATTCTGGCGCTCGATCGTGGCGATATCGCGAAGCTGCCATTCAGCGACGATGTCAATAAGGACAGCCGGCTCCTGATGCGGCGCAACGTGCGCGATCGGGTATCGGCATTAACGCCGTTTCTTACATTTGATCCGGATCCGTACATCGTGCTGGGAGATGATGGCCGACTGTCTTGGATCATGGATGGGTTCACGACGTCAGACAGCTATCCCTACTCCAGCCATTACGATCTCAACGGCAATCCGATCAACTACATGCGGAATAGCGTCAAGGCGGTAATCGACGCTTACGATGGCACCACAACGTTTTACGTCTTTGACCAGGAAGATCCGATCCTCACTGCGTACCGCCGGATTTTTCCTGGCCTGTTTAAAGACGCGGCCGCGATGCCGCCGGATCTGCGCAAGCACATACGTTACCCGGAGCTGCTGCTCAAGCTACAGGCGGCGGTATATGGCCTGTATCACATGAGGAATCCGGAAGTCTTCTATAACCGTGAGGACCTGTGGACCGTTGCCAGCGAAGTCGGGATGAACGCCAGCGGCGAGCAGGCGACACTGCCGATGGAACCGAATTTCGTGCTGATGAGACTTCCGGGTGAAACCAGCGTTGAGTTCGCGGAGATCCTGCCATTTACTCCGGCCAACCGGAACAATCTGATTGGCTGGATTGCAGGCCGCAGCGACGGCGCACATTATGGCACTTCGGTGATATATGACTTTCCTAAAACGAAACTTGTGGATGGACCGCTGCAGATCGAGGCGCGAATCGATCAGAACGCGCAGCTTTCAGGACAACTGAGCTTGTGGAACCAGCAAGGCTCGCACGTTCGTCGCGGAGCCCTGCTTGTGATCCCTTCTGGGAAGGCGCTGTTATATGCCGAACCGATTTACTTGCAGGCTGAACGCAGCCCGATGCCGGAGCTGCGTCTGGTAGTGCTCGCATTGCAGGACCGGCTTGCTTACGGGCCAAACTTCGAGTCGGCGATGGCAGCACTCTTTGGCGGAGCGGCATCCTCGGTAAGCCCGACACTTGCTTCTGCCCAGCCCCTGCCGCGCGGTCCGGTGCCTGCGTCCGAACAGACCCCGGATCTTAACAGGCTCATCGCAGAAGCCGCGAAAGACTTGGCCGACTATCAACGCCTAACGGCGCAAGGCAAGCTCGGCGAAGCCGGGCAGAAGCTGCAACAATTGAAACGCTCACTGGAAGAGCTCACTGCCCACCAAAGATGAGTTCGCTCGGATCAACCCCTAACAGAGAATTTATCTGGGAAATTTTTTCGGCCGTTCGAGGAAAATGCCGAAGACTCTCGTCGTTTCTATCTCCTTCAGAGCCCGCGAGAGGTTTGCGCGCAACAGAAAAGGGATTTAACAGGGGCATAACAGGAGGTGGAAACAGGAATTTGCAGGGTGGAACAGGGGATGTCACGACCGACGACGTCGAGGCTCGTCCCAATTTTCGTTAAATCATTCTTTCTTTAGTCTCGTCCCATCTCTGTTGCGATTACTTCACATTCAGCGCTATCCGCACCACCAGTGGTTCCAGTCACTGCTACAAAAGATGTCTCAGAAGGCGTTGCTGCAACCGGGGCAAAAAAAAAGGAGCCGATTCTTTTCGGCTCCTTTTCTGTTGCTCACAGGAGGGAGAATTATTGGTTTCACATGGCGGTGCTGTTTCTTCGATGTCCAAAGCGGTCTGGGAAGCTCACCAGACTATTCGCCCGAATCATCGTGTAGCGCGGGAAGTCTTCCTTAACGTCTGTAAATTGCGACACCGGTTGCGGTCTGAACTATCGCTTCGAGTCCTCTGCGAGTCGCCGATTTAGCGGTGCTAGTTGGTACAAATATAATGTCATCCGCTTGCAGCTTAAGGTCGGGAGCTTTGGCGTCAAGCACTCGCCTAAGATCGATTGGAGTTTCCTCGCGGCCTTCTTTGGTCGTACGGACAAGCTTCACGCGTTGCAGGGCGGCGGTTGGGTTCGTTCCCTGTGCCATCGCGATCGCCTGCAACACGGTCAGTTGAGACTTATCGATCACAAATCCGGAAGGTTGACGAACATCTCCTACCACATACACGATTCCAGCCTTGGATACGACGATCGTGTCCCCCGGATAAACCGCGACGTTGTCGCGTGAGGGATCGTCTGCAGAGTAAGAAAGCGCGACCCTGCTGGATTTTTGAGGTTCTGCGCGATGGCTGATAGTTACAAAATCACCCGCTTTAGCCGTCGTGCCTCCGGCGGCTGAAATGGCATCGAGCAGATTGCGCTGTCCGAGCAATGGATAAATTCCTGGTTTCTGGACTTCTCCCAAGACCGAGATCCCTTGGGTTGCGTATTCTTTTTCAAAAATTGAGACGCGCGGATCAGAAAAGTAGCCGCCGTCGCTAAGGCGCTTTGCTGTGAGCTCTTCGGCCGCCCTTACAGTCAGTCCGGAGACCCTTTCTGTCCCAATGAGCGGCAGCGAGATCATTCCCGACGAATCGACTCGCACGTCGAGCTTGTCAAAGTCCGGCGCTCCATAGACGCTAACTTGTAAGAGGTCTCCACTGCCGATTAGCATCTCGGCGTTCGTCGGCTGAAGTGAGGGTGAATTGGCAGCAGCTGCTTCCATCGCCTGGGCGAGAGAGTATTCTGCAAGGACGATCATTAGCAGAACAACGATATGGATTCGATACGATCGAAGATTAGAGTACTGCATAGAGTTTCTCCACGAGTCGGAGTGGCGTCCGATTAAAAGTTAGATGTCGTTTGCTAGCGAAGTGTCGATGCCGGCGGTATTGATGTCGCAATTTGAGCGCCTAAATCGAGTTCTCCACCGCTGGGGGATGCGTGAGCAGGCGTGCCGGCCTTGAGTGCGGGACTATTGGGGGCGAGACGATAGTCGCCGGTGCCATCAGGCTGATAATTAACAAAGCGCGGATCCGCGCTGATTGTCTCTTCGGCCCGATTGCCGTTCTTTAGGTTCCAATTTGCCGGACCATTCAAATACACAAGGTTGTTTAAGTACTGATTGTGCGCTCCTGTCGCGCCATATTCCTCAATTCCATAGCCGGAAGCGTCTCGTCCCCATCCATTGCCATAGACAATGTTGTTTGCTACGACTGTATAGTCATTCACTACTCCCGGAGGAAAGCCCCCCGGGTCGTCGCCGTCGCCGATCAGAATGCCGCCATAAGCATTATTGAAAATTGTGTTGTTAGTAATCGTTACTTGAGTGGCAGCGTGCCATAGATGAATGCCCCAGCCTTCGCAACGATAGACAATGTTGTTGACGATGCGACCGCGGAGGTTGGCGTGATAGATGCCATGGTGCCACTGCCGAGGATGCCTGAGATCGCCAATGTCGTGGACGACATTCCCAATTACCTCGTCGTCATGCGCGGCGCGGTTGTTGTGATCGACGATCCCGCTTCCGAACCTACAGGCAGCAGTGTCGCGGCCCAGGTCATGCACATGATTCCCGATGATGCGAACGTAAGAAGCGTACGTGATGATCCCGGTACAGGTAGCCGGGTCGTTGCCGGCGATGTCAAAGCCCTGTATATCGACATAGTCTCCGAGATTTGTCCAGACGATATTGGCACGTGTGGCGCGGATAACTGCACCCCACTGCACGTCGGAAACAAAGCGAATGCGGGCCGTTGCTGTGCCACTGTTGGATGAAGTGATCGGGCCAGCATAGTTGCCCGAGGCTACATGTACCGCCGCTCCGGCGCGTCCGACGCTCGCCGCGTGCTGGATCGTCCTCCAAGGGTGCTGCTCGGATCCATCATTGCTATCGTCACCGTCTGGAGAGACGAAGTAGCTGGCAGAACCAGTTTCGGCGATATTCGGAATGGTCGGCTTTTGCCCAGGTATCGGTGAGGGAAACGGTGCCGAGGCCCTGGGCCTATTGATGCGGGAGCGTGAGACAGTCGCCCCACACACCGCTAGACCAAGTAGCAGCGCTATGCTCCACGATTTACGGCCGACCAAAAGCGACATTAATTGACCTCAGACCACAAAAGACAATATCCAGGTCAAGCGGCGGTCTCAGCGCACTCGAGCGCCTCGCGTTCGATGCTGAACTGAGGAGCCTCTGCCCGGACCTCCCCGCCAGACATAGCGAACGAGCAATCAACATCGTTAATGTGCTTCAGAACAAACTCCAGATCACGCAGCTGTCCACTTCGGCGCAGAAATCTCGCGCTGTTTCCATCGAGGCAGGCTTCGGGCGGTGCGCCGCTCCAGCGTTGGATTACATCTTCCGTAAGCCGGTCCTGCGTTTCAAAACCAGCGTTAGCCAGCTCTTCCGCGATCCATGCGCAACACATTTGATCCTCTTCGCGAAATTCGTTGCGGCTGCCCGCCCCAATGACAGCGACATCCTTTTGCTCGGCAATAAGAGAATTGGCCACCGCTCTGTAATTTCGGAAGCAGGCGACGTAAGCGGAATCACATTCAGAGCTCAAACACATCACCTGCGTCCCGGAACTCGAAAGCAGGATCACGGGCCGAGAGAGTGCGTCGGGCTGAGCTAACTCTGCAGGACTGTTATTGAGATCGAA
>DATEMI010000002.1:0-3857 GCA_035275665.1 Terriglobales bacterium
CCGCAAATTGTGAGGGCGCGATCAACTCCATACAAATCCTGGATGCGTGCCGCGAGTACCGGTGGTTGATTCTCCCCATATTGTAGTTTTGCTTTTCGGCCATTCGGAAGCGGATACCGCTCGGGTGCAAACTTGTCGATCAGCTCTTGCTGGGCCGGTGACAGCCAGGCGCGCACGGTTGGCCATACTGCGCGATTCTTGATTTCTTTGTAGCTGAACGCGCCGTGACAGATCTGCTGAATCAGATGAAATCTGGCGTCCCTGTCGATCGGCATCAAACCGAGTTCGGGAAACCAGACGGCCAGGCACTTAAGCCGGACAATCCATTGCTCCACTTCGTGGTTCCAATGCGCAAGTTGAAACCGTTCTGCCATGATCTCCATTGCTAGAATTTCTGCTGCGCTATCAGGCGGCGGTTGCTCCAGACGCCGGCTATGAAGAATCAGGTCCCGGAAGATCAAATCCCGTCTGGCTTCTACTCGCCGGGTAGCCGGATCAAGGTAAACCTGATCTGACTCGCGAAAATCTCCCGGATACAATTCCTGCAACCATTCTTCGCGAACGCCGGTTGCCTGAGAAAGCAGGACGATCAGTTCGTCGTCGCGTCCCTGAATCTCGCGAATCTCCGCCGCCACAAACAGAGGACTCTTCTGTACCACGCTTTCGCGTGCCAGAACGCCGCGTCGCCCATGAACCAGGTCGCAGCGCAAAGTGCCCGCGTCGATTCGCTTGGAAAGATGATCGGAGAACCCTGCCAACATGCATTTGCCAAGCGCTTCAGCATCGAAGGCATCTACCTGTTTTTCCGTGTTTAAACCTTCAGCGTTGGCGATATCAACAAATTGGTGGAAAACCTGCGCCACTTGTTGCGAAACCGCGTATCGGATCCCCAGCCTGCGTGCCTGGTCCGGGCCGCGTTCCTGTGCGTAGAGCCAGGCGCGCACCAGCATAAAAAAATCGGATTCCAGTTCTTGTCCCAGCAGCAGTTCCCGATCGTGGTCCATTTGACTGCTTGTACTCTTCTTTAGCAGATGCCGCTCCTGGGTGAGCGCTGCAATCAATGCGACGGTCGATACGCATCCCAGGTCGCCAGCCATCAGCAGCATCCTGGAGTAGCGTGGATGTACCGGAAAAGAGAGCATTCGATCTCCGAGGGCGGTGATTTCCGCAGTTCTGCGATCAAGAGCTCCAAGGTCTTCAAGCAGCTCAATTGCGCGGCGAAGTGATCTGGGGTCGGGAGCCTCGATCCATCCGAAGCGCTCCAGATCTTGTACCCCAGCGGCTTTGAGATTGAGCAAGACTTCCGCTAAATCGAGTCGTTTGATTTCAGGAAGATCCTGTGCTCGACGCCCGAGTTGATCCCGTTCAGACCAGAGCCTGATACAATGTCCGGGCGCAGTTCTACCAGCTCGTCCAGCTCGTTGATCTGCAGACGCGCGACTAATTTTCTCAACGATCAATGTATTGATGCCCCGGTGAGGATCGTATTTGGCAGTCTTGGCGAGTCCACTGTCGATAACCAGTGTGACGCCGTCGATCGTCAATGAGGTTTCTGCTACGTTTGTCGACACTACGACTTTTCGTTCTCCGTACATCGCGACCGCTGCATCCTGGGCTCTTGGAGAAAGATCGCCGTGCAACGGAAGTACAACCCCTGAGAACTTCGATCGCTTAATCTCCTCGATCGTGCGCGCAATTTCGTAGGCGCCCGGCATGAAAATCAGAACATCGCCGCCATCATCTTCTGCCTGCGAAAGCGCATCGGCAGCCAGTTCCCACGGCGGTTCGTCCACTACCTCGCGCTTCAAATGTTCGATATCGACCGGAAAAGTACGTCCTTTCGAAGTCAGTACCGTGCAGGGTCGCAGATACGATTCTAAGAGACCGGTGTCCAGCGTGGCTGACATCACCACGATTTTCAGATCGGGACGGCTTGAGCGTTGGACTTCTATCGCGCGCGCCAGTGCAATGTCTCCGTAGAGATGGCGTTCATGGAATTCGTCAAAGATCAGAATCGATACTCCGCGCAATTCCGGATCGCCCACCATTTGTCGCAAGAGGACGCCCTCGGTAACGAACCGAATTCGAGTTTTTGGGGTCGAGACGTTATCCAGGCGAATTTGATACCCGACTTCGTCGCCGAGGCGGACGTCGCGTTCATGGGCAACCCGTGCTGCTAACATCCGCGTCGGTAAACGGCGTGGCTGCAAGATGATGATTTGGCCGCCGCCGGCTAGACCGCTATCTAGCAGAATCTGCGGAACTTGAGTCGATTTTCCGGAACCAGTGGGCGCCTGCAGAACCAGCCGAGGTGATTCTTTCAGCGCCTCAACAATCCGGTGTTCCAGCTCAAAGATTGGAAGGTGCTTTTCCACTACAAGAAGATTACGCAGAAATTTGGAAACCGCAGATTCCGCCGATTACGCAGATTTTTAAAGGGTCATCGTGTGACCGCCGGCACTAAGCTATCTCCTACAATCTGCGTAATCGGCGGAATCTGCGGTTTCAATCAAATGTTTTCCGCTTGATTCGTGCGAAATGCGAATCGAATGATAGACCGGCTTGCTATACAAAATCGGCTATTTCACGCGAAGTGCGCTGATTTACGTCGGCAGCATTTTTTGGCTCTTGCTCCATACGTTTGAGGAAGCAGGGGACAATATCCGGCGCGGTCGTCTGCCTTTCCGCTGGAACATGTTTTTTGCCCAAACAGAACGGACTGGCGTTGATTCAGTTCCGCTGGTGGTCCTTGTCTCCTTTTTTCTAGGACTCACGATGGCGCTGTTGACTGGATATCAGCTCCAGAAGTTCGGCGCCGAGCGGCTTGTGCCGACGTTGATTGCAATTGCCTTCACGCGAGAGCTTGGGGCGTTGCTGACCGGCATTGTCCTCGCTGCGAGAATCGGCGCAGCCTATACGGCCGAGCTAGGAACGATGCAGGTCTCGGAAGAAGTCGAAGCGATCGAAGCAATGGGCATCGGTCCGCTGCGTTTTCTTGTTGCACCCAGGCTGGTCGCAATTGCTTTGAGTATGCCTTGCCTGTCAGTGGTATCGTGTGTGGCCGCGTTGGTTGGGTCATCGCTGATTTCGTGGGGCACCCTGAACATTTCGCCAGCCGCTTATTTCGACACGGTAATGACCAGCCTAATCATCAACGACATCGTTATCGGGCTTTTCAAAGCACTGTTCTTCGGGCTGTTGATCGGCTTAATTGCTTGTTTCCAGGGCCTGTCTGTGACTGGAGGTGCCGAAGGAGTGGGCAAGGCAACAACCGATAGCGTAGTCATTGCCATCACGAACGTCATCGGGTTTGATACGTTATTCAACATTATGGTCACCAAGATCACCGGATGAACGATACGCCGTTGATTCGCTTAGACGAAGTTGTCTTGCGCTATGAGGACAAGGCCGTATTGGACGGGGTCACGTTTTCCCTGTTCCCAAAGGACCGGCTGGTGATCCTTGGACAAAGCGGTAGCGGAAAAAGCACAACTTTGCGCCTCATCCTCGGAATCCTGAGACCCACTTCCGGAGCGATTTACTATCGGCACCTCAAAATTCAGAAGTTACGTCGCAGCCGACTGAACCTGCTGCGCAGCCGTATGGGTGTTGTGTACCAGTACTCAGCCTTGATCAGCTCGATGACTGTTCGCGATAATCTGGCGCTTCCGGTTGAAGAGCTCTGCGGAAAACCCAGGAAAGAAATTGATGCCGCGATTAAACAGAACCTCGAACTCGTCGGTATGAGTGGAAGTGAGGACAGTCTTCCTTCTGAACTGAGCGGAGGTATGCGAAAACGAATCAGTATTGCCCGAGCGCTGATGATGAACCCGGAAATCTTGTTGTTCGATGAGCCG
>DATEMI010000003.1:0-2933 GCA_035275665.1 Terriglobales bacterium
CGCCGGTAATACGCCCATTACGCCCCGTCAGTGAGTGACCTGGCGATTTGGCATTTTTGGGAATCCATAAACGCTGAAACACCCGTATTGCCGAGGAACCGGGCGTTACTCAGCGCAACAACCTGGCAGGGAGAGTTTCCGCGAGTGAATACAGCCGAAGATGGATATGCGGACACCTGTCCCACGGATGCATTCCCGCCTAACGGATACGACCTCTACTCCATCACAGGAAACACATGGGAGTGGTGCGGCGACTGGTTCAGCAGTGATTTCCATCTCACAGGCCCCCGAGCGAATCCCCAAGGCCCGCCTCAAGGCGAGGGTAAAGTAATGAAAGGTGGCTCGTTTCTTTGCCACAAGTCCTACTGTAACCGCTATCGGGTGCCGCCAGGACACAGAACACGCCTGACAGCTCTACGTCACACGTAAGCTTCCGTTGCGCAAAGAATGCCTGAACGAAAACAAGCAACGCACCGGATCTCATCACCTGCGATCGCCTCTAGAATATCCCTGTTCTTCAAAGCCACTCCCCGCAAGCGCATGGCACGGATCTCGCAAACCATTCAGCTACAGGATGAGGTTGGTACAAATGGCGAACAGAGCTCGACGAAACGGACGTAGGTTAGGCACTCTCCTCTGCTCAATTGCAGGTTCGGCGTTCACGTCTGCACTCCACGCGCAGCAACTGAATCGCACGGTGCTTCCCATTCAGCCGCCACCATTTCAGGGACGCATTACGCCGAATTTTCAGGACTCCACTCCTTCTGGGCCCTGGATGATTCGCGCTCCGCAAGCCGCACCCAACGTGCTCCTTATCCTGCTGGACGACGCTGGTTTTGGACAGACCGGAACCTTCGGTGGTCTGATCCCAACGCCAACCCTGGACATGCTCGCCAAGGGCGGCTTACGTTATAACCGCTTCCATGTCACGGCTCTGTGCTCGCCCACAAGAGCTGCCCTACTCACCGGGCGCAACAATCATGCAGTGGGTATGGGCACCATCACGAATCTGGGGACCGACTATCCCGGCTATAACGCATCCATTCCGAAAACTGCCGCGATGTTGCCCCAGATTCTACAGATGAATGGCTATGCCACCGCTGCCTTCGGCAAATGGCACCTGATCCCTGAGAGCGAAGACCAGGTCTCGGGTCCCTTCAATCATTGGCCGACGCATGAAGGTTTCGATGAGTTCTACGGGTTCCTCAACGGTGAGACCGATCAGTGGTATCCCGAGCTGACCCACGGCACAGAGCCCGTCGAGATGGACGTGCCAGCGGCCCGCAGAAAGGATTACACGCTCAACGAGAATCTCGCCGATCATGCGATTCAGTGGATCAGATCGGAAAAGTCTCTCTCGCCCGAGAAGCCCTTCTTCATCTACTTTGCTCCAGGCGCAACCCATACTCCCTTGCAGGCACCCAAAGCGTGGATCGATAAATTCCGCGGAAAGTTCGATATGGGCTGGGATCGCTATCGCGAATTAGTCTTCGAGAATCAGAAGAAGCTCGGCGTCATCCCGCCAGACGCAAAGCTGACTCCGCGGCCGCCGGAGATTCCCGCGTGGGACTCGCTGAGTGCTGATCAGAAGCGCGTCGAGACCCGGCTGATGGAGGTCTTCGCCGGTTTCATGGCCCAGACCGATCACGAGATCGGACGCATTGTCGACAACCTCCGCGAGACTGGGCAACTCGAGAACACGGTTATCTTTTTCATCGCCGGCGACAATGGCGCCAGCCTCGAAGGCGGTTTGAACGGCACAACGAATTCTATGGCTGCAATCAACGGCGTGCCGGAATCAACCGAATACATGCTCAGCCTACTCGACGAGATGGGCGGTCCCGAAACGACGCCTCACTACCCTGTGGGTTGGGCATGGGCGGGAAACACCCCGTTCCAGTGGGGTAAGAGGATCGGCTCCCATCTCGGCGGCACGCGTGATCCGCTCGTCGTGTACTGGCCCAGCGGCATTCACGACGCAGGTGGACTTCGCGACCAGTTTGAAGATGTCACCGACGTCGCACCCACGATCCTCGATATCGCAAAGCTTCCCATCCCTACGGAGGTCAATGGAGTGAAGCAGCAGCGCATGGACGGAACCAGCTTTGCATCCACCTTCCCCACTGCGAACAGCCCGGAGACTCGAACCACACAATACTTCGAGATGCTTGGGAATCGCGCCATGTATCACGACGGCTGGATGGCAGCTTCACGCAGCGGACTTCTGCCGTGGGTGTACACGAACCAGCCGCCGCCCGACCCCAACAAGCAGCCTTGGGAACTATACGATCTGCGGAAGGACTACTCGGAAGCGAACAACATTGCTACGCGAAATCCGCAGAAGATAAAAGAACTCGCTCGCGAGTTCGATGAACAGGCCAAGCAAAACAACGTGTATCCACTGGATCCGCGGTTCGGCGGAAGACAGAGTCGTCCTGCAGGAACTCATTTCCGGTACTACACCGAGACCGGGCACCTCTACCTCTCGCTTACCCCTGCTTACGAGAATCATTCACACACAATCACCGCCTACATTGAGGTTCCCCAAAATGGCGGAAACGGCGTTCTGGTCGCCGACGGCGGAGAGGGCGGCGGCTTCTCACTCTTCCTGAAAGACGGCAAGCCAACCTACACCTACAACTACTTCAAACGAAGGATCACAACCATTTCCGCCCCCCACTCTCTTCCGCCGGGCCGCGCTAAGGTCGTTCTGGAGTTTCGCTACAGTGGCAGCGGCTTAGGCGGCGCCGCAGACGTCGATCTCAAGGTCAACGACGATGAGGTCGCTGCCGCGCATATACCCGAAACTGTCCGCACCGCGTTCTCTTTCGAAGAGACCTTCGATATAGGCGAAGACAGCGCGTCTCCTGTCGCCGATTACGAGAGTCCGTTTCCGTTCAACGGAAAAATCGAACATGTGGATCTCGACATAG
>DATEMI010000004.1:0-10646 GCA_035275665.1 Terriglobales bacterium
ATTCAGTGCATCGGCGCGACCACTCCTGGCGAGTATCGCAAATCGATCGAAAAAGATCGTTCGCTCGAGCGCCGCTTCCAGTCCGTCAAAGTTCCACCGCCGAACGAAGGCGATGCCGTGAAGATCATCAACGGCATCAAGGATCGCTACGAGAAGTTCCATGCCGTCACCTACACGGAAGAAGCCATCGAGTTCTCGGTCTCGCATTCGAACCGTTACATTCCCGACCGCTTCCTGCCCGACAAGGCCATCGATCTTATCGACGAAGCAGGCGCGCGTGTGAAACTGCGTCAGACTTCGCTGCCCGATGAGATCACTGATGTGCAGAAGCGCATTAAGTTCATTGTGCATCGCATGGAGAACGCCATCGCGAGTCATGAATTCGAGAAGGCGCGCTTCTACTCCGACGAAGAACGCAAAGAGCGCGAGAACCTGCGCGGCTTGCGTGAGAAATATCACCTCGACGAGTCGTCGACCGGTGTAGTCACGCGCGAGGACATCGAAGACGTAGTCTCGCGCTGGACCGGAGTACCGATCACTTCGATCAAAGAAGAAGAGACGCAGAAGCTGCTGCGTATCGAAGAAGAGCTGCATCGCCGGGTGATCTCGCAGGAGAAAGCTATCTCGGCTTTGGCTCGTGCAATCCGCCGTTCGCGTGCAGGACTTAAGAGCCCGCATCGTCCGATCGGGTCTTTCCTCTTCCTCGGACCTACGGGCGTCGGCAAAACTGAAGTCGCGCGCACTCTGGCTCAGTTTCTTTTCGGGAGCGAGAAGTCGCTGATCCGCTTCGATATGTCGGAATTCATGGAGAAGCACTCGGTCTCGAAGCTGATCGGATCGCCTCCGGGATACGTCGGCTACGAAGAGGGTGGACAGCTCACCGAACGCGTGAAGCGCGCTCCGTACTCAGTCGTGCTGCTCGACGAAATTGAGAAGGCGCACCCAGATGTCTTCAACATCCTGCTGCAGGTTTTCGAAGACGGACAGCTCACCGACGGTCTCGGAAACACCGTCGACTTCAAGAACACCATCCTTGTGATGACGTCGAACATCGGTGCGCGTCACCTGATGAAGCGCACTGGCCTAGGCTTCCAGTCTGAGAAGGAAGACGTGGTCTCGACCAAGGTTGAGGATCTGGTGAAGAACGAAGTAAAGCGCACTTTCAACCCAGAGTTCCTGAACCGTATCGACGAGATCATCCTCTTCAACGCGCTCACGGATGCCGACCTGATCCAGATCGTCGAGCTCATGGTTCAGCAGCTCAACGCGAACCTCGCGCAGAAGGCGATCACGATTTCGGTCACCGACGAAGCCAAGAAGTGGGTACTCGACAAGACGCTCGGCGACCGCAGCTACGGCGCGCGTCCGCTCCGCCGCGCACTGCAGCGCTACATCGAAGATCCGCTGTCAGAAGCGATGATCCAGGGCACAATCACCACACGCCCGGCGTTCATCGAAGTCTTCCTCGAAGGCGACAAGCTCTTCTATCGCCCAGTCGGCGAAGAGAAGCAGGAAGGCGTGCTGTTGTACAGCAACGGATAAGCAGAACTTACATTCACGAAAATGGCCGCCTGAAGGGCGGCCATTTTGTTTTCTCAATCCCGAATGACCACCGACAGAACCGGCGCGGGTAAATGGTGGACCGGCCGCGTGTTTTTGCGGCTGCGTGTTTCGAGGTCCGGGCGGCATCGCTAAGCCCGGAGCTGGCCATTCGGCCATCTCCAGCCCAGCGGCTACCGCCGCCGGTTCTGTTGATGATTTTCATTAGCGATCCTTACACGCCGACAGGAAACGGCTTCGTGTGCGGCTCGCCGAGACTCGTGAGGCGATCGAAACGCCCCTGCAGCAACGACATCAGAGCGGTGTACCAGTATCCGATCACGAAGATGATCAGAAACGGAACGGTAATGTAGTTCTCGTTCGAGATCGCATAGTACACAGCAGCAGCGAAGTACGTGCCGATCGCAAGCTCGATCCACGGCACTACGCCTAAACGCTTGCGATATTTCCGAGCAGCGACTGACTTTTCACCTTTGGCCTGAACGCGATATTTCGGAGTGCGCTTGAACGACGATTGCACACCAAACAACGCCTCTAAAACCGCCCGCGTATTCGTAACAGTGAGTCCAATGCCCAGGGCCATCAAGAATGGCAAATACAAGAATGTTTTCGGCCAGCGCTTCGGAAATAGCTCTTTCTGCGAAACCAGATAAAACGATGAGATGGAGAACGTCGACGCCATGAATAGCGGCAAATCGATCAACAGCATCTGGAACCATCCCTGATAGAAGCGGATGATCATTGCCGGCAGCAGCAGCGTCGAGAGCACAACCATGAATGGATAGCTGATGTTCGCGGTCAGGTGATACCAGGCCTCGAGCTTGATCCGGAACGGGACATCGGAGCGCATCACCGTCGGCAGAATCTTCTTGGCGGTTTGGATCAGTCCTTTGGCCCAGCGCGCCTGCTGCGTCTTGAAAGCCGTCATCTCGATGGGGAGCTCGGCCGGACACTCCACATCCTGCAAGTACTTGAACTTCCACCCTTTGAGCTGCGACCGATAGGAGAGATCGGTGTCCTCCGTAAGCGTATCGTGCTGCCATCCCCCAGCGTCTTCAATCGCCTGCCGTCGCCACATGCCTGCCGTTCCGTTGAAATTGAAGAACGCGCGGCTACGTGAGCGTCCGCCGTGCTCAAGAATGAAGTGCCCATCGAGCAGAATTGCTTCTACGTTGGTTAGAAACGAGTAATCGCGATTCAGATGTGTCCAGCGCGTCTGCACCATTCCTACTTCGGGATCGGCAAAATGATGCACCACACGCATGAGCCAGTCCGGAGGCGGTACGAAGTCGGCATCGAAGATGGCGATAAAGTCGCCTTTCGCTGCTTTCATTCCGTCCTGCAGTGCGCCAGCCTTAAATCCATGGCGGTTCGTTCGATGGTGATAGGAGATCGGATATCCCAGCGCTGCGTAGCGCTGCACTACTGCATTTGCGACTTCAACGGTTTCGTCAGTCGAGTCGTCGAGTACCTGTATCTCCAGCTTCTCCCGCGGATACTCCATCTTGCAAACGGCATCGACCAGTCGATCGATCACAAACTGCTCGTTAAAAATCGGAAGCTGAACCGTGACTCGCGGCAGTTCGACAAAACGGCGCTCAGGCTCGTGCGCCCGGTTCTTGCGGTGCTTGTAATAGAGGTAAACCAACACGTAGCGGTGAATGCCGTACGATGCCAGAATGATGAGAACGACGAAATAGGGGATTAACAACGCAAGGTCAAAAGCATTCGGGACATACAGACCCTTGAACGTCGTATCGCCAAAGTGAGTCTTGAAATAGTGCGCGAGGCTATGAGGCGCCAGCACGACGAAGCTCAACAAAGCAGGAAATAGAGCGGACATTCAGACAGGAATCCAACCAAGACATTGTAGCTGAACGGCTTGTGCGCCAACTTGCGTGTAGCGGTTCCCGGAGCTAATGCTACTTTCCTGCATCCGCCAGCGTCTTCAAATTCGTATTCCTCTGCGGAGATTCGCCATGTTTCGCTTTGTTTTGTTCTATGCGGCCTTCGCCTGCGGTTCTCTGAGCGCACAGACCAATGCACCTCTTACCGCCGACCAGATCATGCAGCAGGTCGGTGCGAATCAGGATCGATCGGACGCACTCCGCCGGACCTACGTGTATCGACAGCACATTCGCGTCACCAGCCACAAAAGCAACGGAAAGCTGATGCGGGATGAAGTGGCTGATTATCTAGTCGTGCCCAACGCCGGAGGGTCAACCAAGAAACTCACGGCGTTATCCGGCAAGTACTGGCAAAAAGACAAGTACGTCGATTACTTCGGCGAACAAACATCCAACGATAACGGCCTCGATGGTGAACTGGTGAGCGATCTTCGCAATGATCTGGCCAATGAAGACCGTACCAAAGACGGAATTGCCACCGACCTGTTTCCGCTCACGTCCAAAGCGCAAGAAAAGTATGTTTTCAGACTCGTGGGCGCGGAAGGCACAAATGGACGCAAAACATACCGCATTGCTTTCCGTCCCAAGGAGAAGGGCGACACAATCTGGAAAGGCGAGGCTCTGATCGATGCCGAGGACTTCCAACCAGTAACCATCTTCACCAAACTCGCTCGCCGCGTTCCATTTTGGATTCGCACAAGTCTAGGCACAGACTTACCGGATGTAGGCTTCAGCGTAAGTTACAAGCGACAACCAGACGGAGTCTGGTTCCCAGTCTCATTCGGAACCGAGTTCCACCTGCATGCAGTCTTCTTTATCAACCGAGAAATTACCGTCTCATTGCAGAACAGCGATTTCGAAAAGACGCACGTTGATTCCGTAGTCCATTACGAAAGCTCGAATCTTTATTGACTGCTGTCCCCTCAATTACGCGAGTCAATATCGCCGCCGTAGCCTGCATGGGCAGCGGCATCACGCGCTCGGAGAGACAATCTCCTTTCCATCAGAGAATCCCGGAACTGATTGTCTCCTCCCCAAGAAAGTGCTTACTAACGCGGCGGCGTTCTTGACGAACCGCGATGTGCAGGCTAGCCTGTCGCAGAAAACGTTTTCACAAAGCGGCGACCGTACTTGACCAGCGCGCTCATCAAGCGCTCGACAAGGTTCGCATTCTAATTTCCGCCGGTAGTGCGATTTTAATAACATCAGACGCCTAGAATCCGCGTGGCCTTCTGAGGTGTTGTTACTTTTTGAAGAACACGGAGTGCCTTCGACCTAATGATCGATCTTAAGAAGTTGGAAGCCTGGTTCGTTACCGGAAGTCAGCACCTCTATGGGCAGGAAACCCTGAACCAAGTCGCTGCGCATTCTCAGCAGATTGCGCAGTACCTTTCGCAGTCGCCCACGATTCCCGTGAAGATTGTTTTCAAGCCTGTGCTCACGACACCCGAATCGATCTATCAGCTTTGTCTGGAGGCGAACCACACGCCCAACTGTATCGGGCTGATCACGTGGATGCACACTTTCTCGCCAGCCAAGATGTGGATTTCCGGATTGAAAGCGCTGCAACGGCCGTTCGCCCACCTTCATACGCAATTCAACCGCGACTTGCCATGGGCGACGATCGACATGGATTTCATGAACCTGAATCAGTCGGCGCATGGCGATCGCGAGTTCGGGTTCCTGGGCAGCCGCGCGCGCAAGCGACGGAAGGTGATTGTTGGGTTCTGGCAGGATCAGGAGGTCGCCACCGAACTGGCGACCTGGCTCCGCGCGGCCAGCGCATGGCACGACACGCAGCGTCTTAAAGTCGCACGTTTCGGCGACAACATGCGCAAAGTCGCAGTCACCGAAGGTGACAAGGTCGAAGCCGAAATGTGCTTCGGATATTCGGTAAACGGGTACGGAGTCGGTGACCTCGTCGATCGCTTCGGCCAAGTGTCGGACTCGGACGTCGATAAGCTGATCTCCACCTACGAACAGTCCTATGCCGTTGCGGAGCCGCTTCGAACCCGCGGCGACAAACGCGCCTCTCTGCGTGAAGCTGCGCGCATTGAGCTGGGCTTGCGAAATTTTCTCGACGACGGAGATTTCAAAGCATTCACCGACACCTTCGAGGACCTGCACGGTCTCGCGCAACTTCCGGGCATCGCCGTGCAGCGCCTGATGGCGGATGGATACGGATTCGGCGCGGAGGGCGACTGGAAGACCGCAGCGCTGGTCCGGGCCATGAAAGTCATGAGCGCCGGACTCCAAGGCGGAACTTCCTTCATGGAGGATTACACCTATGACTTCGGCGATGGGGGCAAGGTTCTCGGCGCTCATATGCTCGAAATTTGCCCGTCGATCGCAGCCGACCACCCTTCGGTGGAGATTCATCCTCTGAGCATCGGCGGCAAGGCCGATCCGGTGCGACTTGTCTTCAACGCCCAGGCCGGGCCGGCGGTAAACGCCTCCATAGTCGACATGGGCGACCGCTTTCGCATGATCGTCAACGAAGTCGATACGATCGCTCCCGAACACCCTCTCCCCAAGCTGCCTGTGGCACGCGCGGTCTGGGTTCCCAGACCGAACCTGAAAGTTGGCGCGGCAGCGTGGATCCTCGCTGGCGGCGCACATCACACCGGTTTTAGCCATGCTCTGACGGCACATCATTTGGAAGACTTCGCCGCTATGGCCGACATAGAGTTCCTGCTGATCGACGCCGCCACGACCGTGCGCACATTCGAAAACGAGATACGTTGGAATGACATGTACTACGGCCTGCGGCGGCATTCGATTTAAATCTCGCGCACTACAATATCCAGAGCGTACGTCCGGGAGTGTGTGTCTTCGAGGTCTTCGCGAAGACGGGAGAGGGAATGAATAAGGTGAACAGTCATGAATGAGCTTCTGGCTGCCGCTCTTGCTCAGACTCTTCCTGTCAGCTTCATCGCAATCCTCGCGCTCGGTTTCTTTTTGGGAATGCGCCATGCCACTGACGCGGATCACGTGGTCGCAGTCTCGACCATCGTCAGCCGCGAGCGCAGTGTCGTAAACGCCGCCCTCATCGGCGCGCTTTGGGGTGCCGGACACACTCTCACCATCCTCGCAGTTGGAACGGCAATCATCGTCTTTAGCTTCGTCGTCTCGCCGCGACTTGGCTTGACCATGGAGCTCTCTGTCGGTCTCATGCTCGTGCTGCTGGGCGCGCTTAACATCTTGGGATTCAGGCGATCGGTGGACGAATGTGTGCACCAACACAATCATCCAGACGCTCGGCGTTCCCATGCAGCAGGTGAATCCCACCGCGGCAGCCAACACACGCATGGACTCTCGCTTGCTGTTCTCGATCGCTTCTGCGGCACGCTGAGCATTTATCAAATGTGTCGTCCACTGCTGATCGGCATTGTTCACGGGCTGGCCGGCTCCGCGGCGGTCGCGCTGCTGGTGTTGACGACCATCCACAATTCGCACTGGGCTGTTGCTTACTTGCTCATCTTCGGTCTGGGAACCATTGCGGGAATGATGGTGATCACCGTCGCGCTTGGTTCGACCATCGTCTATGCAGGCCGCAGATCGCAATCGTTGACCCGCTATCTCGCCACAGCTTCCGGCTGGATCAGCCTCGCCTTCGGACTCTTCATCGCGTACCAAATTGGGATATCCGACGGTCTGTTCACCAACCATCCGCACTGGATGCCTCACTAATCTCCGAAAACGCTTGCACGGCCAAGCTCCAGCGCCTCGAAAAACGTCTCTCGAATAGAATTCATGTGAATGGGCTCTGAGAGAAAGGACATTTACTGCGCCATGGAATTCAGACAGCTCGGCAATTCTGGTTTGAAGGTTCCGGTTCTCAGCTTCGGCACCGGCACATTTGGCGGACGCGGCGAGTTTTTCAAAGCCTGGGGCAACAGCGATGTGAAAGAGGCCACGCGGCTGGTCGACATCTGCCTCGAAGCCGGCGTGAACTTCTTTGACACCGCAGACATTTACTCCCACGGCGCCTCGGAAGAAATTCTCGGCAAAGCCGTTGCCGGCCGCCGCAGCTCGGTGCTGATCTCCACCAAGGCGAGCTTCCGCATGGGAGACGGCCCAAACGACCTCGGCTCTTCGCGCTATCACCTCATCCAAGCCTGCGAAGCGAGCCTGCGCCGACTCGGCACTGATTACATCGACATCTACCACTTGCACGGCTTCGACCTCACTACTCCCATTGAAGAAACTCTGCAGACGCTCAACACTCTGGTGCAGTCTGGCAAAGTGCGCTACATCGCCTGCTCGAACTTTTCCGGATGGCACCTGATGAAGTCGCTCGCCATCGCCGAGCGCTACGGATGGCCACGCTATGTCGCTCATCAGGCTTACTACTCCCTGATCGGACGCGAGTACGAATGGGAACTCATGCCGCTCGCGATCGACCAAAAGCTCGGAACCATCGTGTGGAGTCCGCTCGGCTGGGGACGCCTCACCGGCAAAATCCGCCGCAACCAGCCGCTGCCAAAGGTCAGCCGCCTGCACTCAACCGCCGAACAAGGCCCGCCGGTCGACGACGAATATCTGTACAAAGTCGTCGACGTGCTCGACGACATCGCGCGCGAGACCGGAAAGACCGTTCCCCAGATCGCGCTGAACTGGCTGCTGCAGCGTCCGACTGTGGCAAACGTAATCATAGGAGCACGCAACGAAGAGCAACTTCGTCAAAACCTTGCTGCGGCTGGATGGAACTTAAGCGCGGAGCAAGTCGAACGACTAAACGCCGCGAGCCATAGAGTGCCGATTTATCCATATTGGCACCAGGTACAGTTCGTCGAGCGGAATCCTCTGGCGGCCTTTGCCGCCTGAGGATTCCCTTCGCCCGAGTTCATCTGCGCTACTTCCCTACTGCTGCCGAGCCAAGCGAGATATCCGCGTTCATTCCAAGTGCACGCAGATATGCCGAATTGAGACGGCAGTTCTGCAACCGCACCTTCTCGAGCAGATCGGCGAAGGCGCGCGTAATCGTCTCCTGATCTGGACGTGCTTTCAATCGCTGCTCCACGTGCGCAGTGCCGCGCGGAAGTTTGCCGAACTCGACAATCTTCGACCAGTCGGCGGGAGGAATAATGCTCACCACCGCAGATGACTTCTCCATCTTCTTGTAAGGCCAGAACGCCCACCCAATGTCGTTTTTCGCCAGAGTGTTTCGGAATTGCGAGATCCATTCATCGGTGTTCTCGCCCGATTCGCCCATCCAGATCGGCACATCGTAGCGATCGCGAAAATCGATGTACTGCTTTATGACGCTCTCATCCGGCGCTGTCCAGTACTTGTGAAAGGTATAAGCGACATTCGAATCGAAGGGCTTGCCGAACACTGCAAAGTTTCCATCCCACTGCGCGCCGCCGAGAAAGAAGATGTGGTGCGTATCGACCTTTCGGATCTCAGCGCAAAGCCGTTTGTACAGAGGCTCGAGGTAGGGATTTAGAAATCGTATTTGCTCGAAGTGCGGGATCGGTTCATTCAGCAGATCGTAACCGAGCACCGTCGGCTCGTCGCGATAGTGAGTGGCGATGCGACGCCAGATGGCGAACAGGTGTTCCTGCTCCTGAGGACTCCGATAGAGCCATGGATATCCCGCACTATCGTCGATGTTCGCGCCTGTCTGCCCACCAGGTGCGGCATGTAGATCGAGGATGACATACAGACCATCAGCGCGACTCCAGCGGATCACGTGATCGAGCAGCTTGAAACCTTCCGCATCGTCGCTCTCGAACAGCGAGTAGTGCATCGGCACTCGAATCGCGTTGAACCCGGCGCGATGCAGCAGCGCGATATCTTCGGCAGTGACGTAGTTCTCACGATATTTTTTCCAGAACGCCTGAGACTCGTCTGGCCCGAGAAGCTCCAGCACCAGCGCGCGGATCTCGCTCGGCGACTGCGGCCCATCCTGAAACAGCCACATGTAGCCCTCGGGAACCAGCCAGTTGCCAAGGTTCGTCGCACGAATCAGCAGCGGCTTCCCATTGCCATCGACGATCTGCTTATGCTGCGTATGCCCGTATTGCGCACGTGCTGGGCAGATGAAAGCCACTGCAAGTAGGACTAATAGGTGAACAGTGCGAAGCTTTAGCATGATTTGGAACCGCGAAGCTTCTAATCTAAGTGCAAGGACAAGATGCATTGTCCGCGGAGGCGCAGGAACTTCACCCGATGGACCGGATGACCCGATTACCCGATCTTCCCGACCCCCCCTCCCCCCTCCCTCTTTTCGCAAAATACATCTTCTAAAAGACTTAGCCTCGCTTTTCGCGCTTTTTCCCAATTTTGTACGCAATATGTTGTGCTGTGGAAAATTCAAAATACCCACATCTTGTTTATTACTAGTTAGTAATTACCCCTTTCTGCTCGCGAAGTGCCGCAGGCTCGCCAGTGGAAGCCCAGGGCGAAGTCCTGGGTAAGGACGGCAAGAAAATTTGGTTTGCCCAAGCAAAAGGTGGGAGTTTCCTCGAGATTTGGTGCGCAAAATTCATCGATAACCGTCGACCAATGAGGTACATACGCGAGAAATGTGCTGACAATGAGCGCCGAGCCAACGCCAGATTTCCACGGGGTTACCCCGAGATTTCCACGGGGTTACCCCGACTTTTCCACGGGGTAACGCCGAGATTTCCACGGCGTTACCCCAGCCCGCCGACATCCGCGGCTTCATCGAGGGCCAGAGGCGTCCCATTTCGGAACTTCGCGACGGCGCGCTCCACGTTCCAGTCACACTCATACTTCTGTGCTATGACGAAACAGGGCGAAAGTCAAGCGAAATCGGCAACAGCAAAAAACACACGCGGACTACACCGGGGTCCCCAGCGATCGCTGCTGCTCCTAGCCCGCAAAACAACATCGGTTTTGCGGGGCCCCGGTGTCCCGGTCGGAGGGTGGTTGCGCGGATTGCGCGGAATACACCGAACCCTTGCGAATCGTATTTTGGCGTTTTCGTGGTGTTGCCGTGACTTTGGCTAGAAGCTAGTGGCCGGCAGCTAGCGGCTTCTTTTGTTTTGTCGAATGCCGATCGCCAATTGCCGAGTGCCGAATGCCGTTTTTGCGCTACGATGAACGAGCATGAAAAGTTGGCGTGAACGAATTAGCGTGAATCCCGCGATATGTCACGGCAAACCGTGTATCCGCGGAACGCGAGTGTTGGTCTCCGCTATTCTGGACAAC
>DATEMI010000005.1:0-2396 GCA_035275665.1 Terriglobales bacterium
CTTCAGGTTTTCGGCGTTCCCGGCCAGCGACACCCTTGCCGCCTAGCGCGTCAAACATGCGCTAGCTACTTTCCGGCGCAAAATTCACGGGCTTAGTCCCGCCATTTCCATGACGGTTGCGCCGAGGAACTGCACGAACGGACGGATTCTCCCGTAATCTGCTGCCGCCTACCACCAGGGCGAGTCCTGCGAAGAAGTTCGCGGAACAGTCGGTTGCGGACTGGCTGCGAATATGATCATCGTTACGAATGAGACATGATCAAATGATTCGCAGACGCCAACGTCTCCTTGGCAATCTTCCTATCACCGGCGAGGTCCTGCGTGGCTCGCTGCTCCAACGGACCATCCGAAATCACCTGCATGGATGTGCGAAGTGTGCGAGCGGGGAAGGTCATCCGTTGTCGGTACTGACCGTGAGCTATTCAGGCGGGAGAACGCAGCAGATCAGTTTGCGCGGTGATCAACTGGCAAAGGTGCGCCGTTGGCTGCGCAACTATCAAAAACTGAAGGAGGCAATCGAGGTTATCTGTGAACTTAACCGCGAGATGTTGCGCGCAGAGAAGGACGCTTCAAAGGCCGAGAGGAAGCGGCCGTGATCAAGATGCGGCGCGTCCAGCGCACCTTCGGCGACGGGTTGATCGAAGATGAAGTCAAAGGTCTTTCCGAAGAGTGGATGATACATGCTGACCGCGTCCTGGAGGATAGGCAACTCATCGCAATCTTCTTTGAAGCGCTCGGAAGGCGCCATCCCAAGAGCAAGAGCCGTGGCAGAGAGGGGACTTCGGCTGAAACGGTAATGCGCCTGATGATTCTCAAGCACATCCGCAACTGGAGCTATGTGACGCTGGAGCGTGAGGTGCGTGCCAATCTGGTCTATCGTAACTTCACGCGCGTTGGCGCCGGCAAGATGCCCGACGCCAAGACAATGGGCCGCTGGGGCTTGGCATTAGGTCCGGAACCGATCAAGCAATTCCACGAGAGAATGGTGAAAATCGCTCAAGCCAACAATGTCGTGGAAGGGCGTCGTATGAGGGTCGATACGACAGTGACTGAGACCAATATACACTACCCGACCGATTCAAGCCTGTTGGGAGATGGAGCCCGTGTGTTGATCCGCACCATGAAGAAGATCACCAAGATCGCAGGCGATGTCGGAACCAAGTTGCGTGACCGCAGCCGCGCCGTCAAGCTGAGAACGCTCGATGTCGCCCGCACAGCTCGTTCGAAGGCCAAGCAGAGCCAAGGGAAGCTCAAGGAAACCTACCGTAAGCTACTCGCTTCAACCAGTCGGGTGGTCGGACAAGCAAAAAAATTCGCACAGGAGGTTGCCGAGGGCGTCAAGCATGCCGCAGATCCATTAAAGCAGTTGGTACTCGACGGTCTTCGTGAGGAGATCGAGACGATGGTGCCTCGTGTCAAGCAGGTTATAAAGCAAACCCGCGCCCGGATTTTCCGCGGCGACACGCGTTCGGAGGGCAAAATCTTCAGTATATTCGAGCCATCGACGGAAATTATCCGCAAGGGCAAGGCTGGCAAGCCCAATGAGTTTGGCAAGGTCGTGAAGATACAAGAAGGCGAAAACCAGATCGTGGTTGACTACGAGGTCTACGATCAGCGACCCAGCGACTCAGATGTGTTGATTCCGGCCATCGAAGCGCATCGACGCGCGCTTGACTGCACGCCGCACCTCGTAGCAGCCGATGCCGCCTTCTACTCTGGGAAAAATGATGCTGAAGCCAAGGCAATGGGCGTCAAGCGGGTCAGTATACCCAATCGTTCCACCAAGAGCCCTGCACGCAGACATGAACAGAAGAAACGGTGGTTCCGCAACGGGCAAAAATGGCGCACGGGATCCGAAGGACGCATCAGCGTCGCAAAGCGGCGCCACGGTCTCAATCGGTGCCGCTACAAAGGTGACCGTGGAATGAAGCGCTGGGTCGGCATCGGCATCATCGCCGACACCCTCATCAACATCGGTCGCGCGATGGCACAAACGGCGGTTGAGCCTTAACAAGCTCCCACCGTCAGACGATTTTCAAGCCCGCTGGCCCCCCAGCGGGCTTCACTTTTCGCCGCGCTATTGACCCCAACGACGGAAAACTGAATTTTGCGCCGGAAAGTAGCTAGCACGTGTGCTCATAAAGGCGTAGATATGATCAGTCAGAGCATTTGCCGCTCGTGACCGCACGCCGTCGTTTGGCGGTAGCGTGGGTCGCCAAATGCAAGCTTGTGACAAATCGGCCGCTACCGCGATTACCGCTCACAGGTCCGCAACAAAGTGCTAGGCTCTTCCTTGTCCCAGCGGCGTGGCTAGTCTGGTCGTTCGGAGGGGCCGTGACTGAGCAGCGGGTTCAAAGGCGACTAGCGGCGATTCTGGCCGCCGACGTGGTCGGTTA
>DATEMI010000006.1:0-12836 GCA_035275665.1 Terriglobales bacterium
AGTGGTTCCACTCGATGCCGCCGCGCAAACCGTGCTTGCCACGTGTCCAGCTCAGGTTAGCTCCGGTTACGTAGCTACCATCGCGAAAGACGAACGGGTTGGCAGGTTGCGCATTACCAAGGTTCAATCCTTGGGGAAAGACGAAACCCGGGAGGCCGTAATAAATGCTGGGATCACCTGTGGTTCCCACATTGTTCGTGCCAGGAATCTTCAGGTCGTTCAATCCCTTTGGCGAAGTGAGGTCAAAGGTTGAACTAAGCCGCAGACGAGTGAACCCGAAGTTCCAGTCCAACAGCATGTTCGGACTGAACGTGTGCGTCGCGCCCAGACCGACGCTCTGGACCAAGCCTGGCGCATCGCCTAACTGTCCACCGTTCGTGGCGTCTCCGACCGCAGCTCCCAGAAGAGGAGGATCAAAAACCAGGGTCTTCGAGAAACTGTATCGGCCGAAAACCGATGTCTTATCGCTGACGACGTAGTTGATTTTCCCATCAGCGTCATCGCGGTTAAACAATGCAGTGCTGCTGCCGACGAAGTTGTTCGTATCCGTCGATGTTGTGAATTCCTTCGCGATTTCTGGCTGCAACAGCGCAATCATTGCGGAGGCAGCAGGGTCAATGCGATTCGGACAGATCACGTTCAAGACGCCGTTGCAGGAGATCTGTTGCTTGTTATTTCCATTGCTATCGCCGGTAGCGGGATCCAAAATAACCGGATTTCCGGGTAGATTGCGGAAATCACCCGCTGCCATCGCAGACGTGGGCAGCGTTCGCGTATCCGGCCCAGCTAACTGTCGCTGCGTGGTGCGTTCGTAATCGACGAAGAAGAACAGCTTATCTCTCTTGATCGGTCCGCCAAACGTGCCACCAAACTGGTTCTGGTTATTCCTGTTCTTTTTAGGGAACCTGGTAAGGTCCGTCTGGAAGTAATCGCGCGCGGCAAGATTCTGGTCAAAATGGAATTCATGGGCGCTGCCGTGGAATGAGTTCGTGCCCGACTTGACCACGACGTTCATGGCGGCGCCGCCAGCCTGGCCCTGCTCGGCGTCGAACGAGTTCGTCACCACGTTCACAGTCTCGATCGCGTCTGCAGGCGGGACATAGGCGACGTTTGACGGAAGCCAAGGATAGATATCCTGGGCGCCATCAATGCGGGTGTTGTTGACGGTCTGTGACTGTCCATTCACGTTGGCGAAGATCGCGCGCTGGGGGTTGCCGGCGAGCGAGTTCGTCTCCGCGGGTAGGGCTGCTCCGGGGATGATGCGCAGCAGCGTCTGGAAGTTCCTCCCCTGCGACCCGGCGATGGGCATGTTTGTGATCTCGCTGGTAGTCAGGTCGGTGTGAACGTCGGCCCGATCCGTTTGGAGGATCTGTTGCTCAGCATTGACCTCAACTACAGTCGAGGCTTGCGCAACACCAAGCTGCACGTCTGCGCGTTTGACGGTATTCACGGTGACGGCGATATCGTTTTGAACTGTGGTTGCAAACCCAGTGGAGGAAATCGTCACTTTGTAGTTACCAGGTTGAAGATCGGCGAACCTGTAAACACCACTCGTATCGCTCGTCGTGGAACGCGAGACCCCAGTGAGCGTATTCAGCGCCTCGACCTTAGCGTTGGGAACCACTGCTCCCGATGGATCAGTCACGTTTCCCGTCAGCGTTCCATAGAGCACCTGGGCGGTTGCTGTTCCCGAAATGAAACAGAGCAGCAGAGCCAGGCAGGCTGTGATTGCAGTCCGGCTGGGTTTTTGGTCTTTAATGTTTTGGAATGCGGCGAGTATCATGGAATGCTTCCTCCTGATTCAAAGTGGCCGGACTTGGCCGCCACAACGACTGCTCTACGAGTTCATTACTGAGCGGCGCGTTGCAATCGCTCAACTGTTACTTTTTCCTGTGCGTTTGCCGAGGGCCCAAAATGCTTCTGCAACACCAGAGCCACCGTTCCGCGCAGGCGTGCCATATTGCCTTCCGCCGGGCGAATTCGCGGCGGCTTTCCAAAGAGAATTCCTGATTTGACTTCGTCTTCAATGATTGGAGCGAAACGAGACCATTGTGTGGTGCACTCACCTACTACGACGATCTCCGAGGGCGCGAGTCCTGCGACGAGCATGCGCATGCCATGTCCGATCGAGTGCGCCATTTTTTTCAGAGCATCGATCGCGCGCTGATCGTCTTTTTCGGCTCGAGCGAGTAGTTCCTGGAACGTCACTCGATCTCTGCTCTTCGTTGCTGATTGATAGTGATCAACTGCAGCGCGATTGGAGCCGAAGACTTCCCAGCAACCATACCCGCCGCAAGTGCATTTCGGGCCGTTAGGATCGAGCGAGACGTGACCGAACTCGCCGGCCATGCCGTGATCGCCGCGCATGAGTTGTCCATTGAGGAAGATACCTGTGCCGATGCCTTCCGAAATGGTGACGACCACCATGTCGCGAACCTGGTCGGCATGTCCGAACCAGACTTCGGCGAGTACACAGGCGTTCGCGGCGTTCTCCAATTCGACGCGCAGCTTGGTCGCTTTCTCGATCGAACCCTTTAGATCGAACTCTCCCCATTTCAAATTGGGAGCGAAGATGAGCCGGCTCGCGTGCTCATCGTAACGGCCAGGCAGGCTGATGCCGATGCCTTCGAACACCAGCTTCGGATGGGTTTTGATCAGCTCGTTGATTTGCTGGGAAATTCGCTGCGCGCCTTGTGCAGGTTCGGCCGGAGTAGGGAAAGCCTCCTGCGAAAGGAAGCGTCCGTTCACGTCGGCAAGCGCGACTGTGGTCTGAGCCGGACGAATATCCACCACGAGCAATGCGCGTCTTTCGTTAAGCCGCAGAAAGGTCGGACGACGTCCACGAGGAAGGCGCCCGGTAGGGCCGTTGATCACCCAGCGCTCGTTGATCAGCTGCTCGGTAATGAGAGAAACCGTGCTGCGTTGCAGACCCGAAACGCGCGCCAAGTCGGCACGTGAGATAGGCTGCCGCCGGCGGATGAGATTCAAAACGACGCTGCGGTTGATATCCCGCGCTGTCTCGCTGGACGCTACCTGCGTATTCGTGAAGTCAATGCGACGCATTCGTGAATTGCGGACTAAAACGTTTGAGAGTTGATAAAATTAAATTCGCGACTCGAACTTTATGTAATCCCCGCGAATCTTGTCAAGACCGTGGAGGCGTGGTTTTAATTTTTCATTGGACGGAATGGACATCGATTGAGAGCAGTCGTCGAAGGAGCGTGAACCTTGCTTCTCTATAGGCGAATTCAGCAGGTACTCGTAACCATTGTGGTGTTTCTATCCGTAGGTGCTCCCTTACGAGCTGCTCAATCGCACTGGGTCGGCTCATGGGCAGCTTCGCAACAATTGGTCGAACCACACAATGCTCTGAGCCAGGATGACCTGCGCGACTGTACCCTGCGACAAATCGTTCATCTCTCGCTGGGAGGGACGAAATTGCGAGTGCATCTCTCGAACCGGTTTGGAACGTCACCATTACGATTCGTCTCCGTGCACATCGCTCGATCAGTCACCACTGCATCCTCGAAAATCGATACTGCAACCGACAAGGGGCTGACGTTTTCGGGCAGCGCTGACGTAACGGTTCCCGCGGGCACCGATTACGTTTCAGACCCGATCGACTTTCGGGCTATGCCATTCGCCGATATCGCGGTCTCTCTGCACCTGGAGACGCCTCCGGCGGAAGAAACCGGACATCCGGGTTCTCGCGCCACATCGTATGTAACTCACGGCGATCATGTTTCAGAAGCCGAGCTGGCGGACGCAAAAAAGGTGGAGCACTGGTATTTCATTTCGGGAATCGATGTGGCAGCTCCGCCTGCGGCGGTTGCTGTGGTCACGTTGGGAGATTCGATTACCGACGGCCATGGCGCCACAACGGACGCAAACAATCGCTGGCCCGATGTACTGGCCAAACGCCTGCAGGCAAACGCCGCAACCCGAGGGGTCGCGGTTCTGAATCATGGGATCGGCGGCAACCGCATTCTGCTCGATGGACTTGGGCCCAACGCGCTGGCGCGCTTCGATCAGGACGTGCTTGCTCAGCCAGGCGCTCGGTATCTGATCGTGCTCGAAGGCATTAACGATATTGGAACGCTATCGCGCGAGCACGAAGTGCCGACAGCAGAGCACGATGCGCTGACTCATCACATCACTGCCGCCTACGAGCAGATGATCACTCGGGCCCACACGCACGGTATCAAGGTATTTGGTGCGACGATACTGCCGTTCGTCGGGTCCGGGTATTACCATCCGGGTAGGGCTGCTGAGGTTGACCGCGAAGCTATCAATGCATGGATTCGGGCGCCAGGCCACTTTGACGCAGTCATTGATCTTGACAAGGTCACGCGCGATCCCGAACATCCGGAGCGGTTGAAACCCGCATTCGATTCCGGAGATCATTTGCATCCCTCGCCCGAAGGCTACGCCGCCATGGCAAATGCGATTCCGCTGTCGCTGTTTACCGGAAAGAGTAAGGCACCACGGCACTCAGCACGAAAATAACTGCCGGTCGGACGTGCGAACTTAGTTAAGAGTGAATGGATCGATGCTGCTTTAGAATGAAGAGAGGCGCCCGTAGCTCAGTTGGACTAGAGCATCTGCCTTCTAAGCAGAGGGTCGCAGGTTCGAATCCTGCCGGGCGCGCCAGAATACATGAAGGTGTATCGAATCAACCCACTTTCCGAACAATTCTCACTTGCCATGTTCGTGTCCCTCGGCTGAATTGCCCGGGAGATCGTTAATTCTTTCGTAGTGAATCGCGACATTGTTTCCAGCAGTCAAGCTCATCCCGAGAATTTCGCTGCCATTGTGGGTAACAACCAAATACGCGAACGGGTTGCCGGTTGGATCAAACAATGTTCCTGTGCAGTCTGCGTTGATTGTGTAGGTTCCGGCGATGGCCGGCAAAAACGAGAACACGCCAGATCGGCTGATCTCCTGCTGCCCACTGGCGCTTCCTTGGCCATCAAATTCACCGAGACCAACGGCCGTCAACGCACCCTTGCTCGTTGTTCCATTACGTTGGAACCCGTAACTTCCCTGCACCGTAGCATTAGTGCATACAGATGAGGTAGGCGCACCGGCACTCTGTGCCTTCGCGTCTCTGATAATCGGCCTGCTGGTTGAGATCGAGCCGACAAGTACTAGACCCAGAAATGTCGCTGCCATAGTTTTCATTTTCTTCTGCATTTCAACGCTCCTCTTGAAGAATGCCAATCAAACATCGGAATGGGAACGAATCAATGCTCCCCACCTGCTCTTTGCATGATTCTTTTCTGACCTCGGAAAGCTGTTAAAACAAAGAACTTGCCTGCGATGGAAGAAAGTGGACTATAGTTACGCACCGCGCAATGGCCTCGACAGCAACTCAATCCGTTCGTTTCCGCCTTGACCTGGACAGCTATCAATTACTTGATAGCGGCTCCCCTGTTCATCTGGAGCGCCAGCCGATGGAGTTGCTAATTCTTCTGGCCACCATGCGAGGTCGGTTGGTCAGTCGCGAACAGATCGCAGCGCGGCTGTGGGGCGGCGATGTTTTCGTGGAAGCCGACCAGAGCATCAATCGTGTCATACGCAAGCTTCGACTGGTACTGCACGATGATCCCGAGCGCCCACAGTTCGTGGAAACGGTGGTCGGAAAGGGATATCGCTTCATCGGTGAGATTGACATTAGAGAGGCGGCCAGCGAGAGAACTGCCTCAATCAGATCTGCTGATTCGCGGCTCAAGATGAGCACGGGCCCGCGATACCGATTGAGTCGGATCTTCCTTTCAATCATTGCGGTGCTTGTGGGTATTGCGGCAGCAGCTGTCTGGTTATGGCAGAGAACCAGAGTTTCGCCGACTGCTGTACCGTTCCGGACTATCGCGGTACTGCCGTTTAAGAATCTCTCCGGCCTTCCCGATCAGGAGTATTTCGCTGACGGAATTACTGAGAGCGTGATCGCGGACCTGGGGCGAATCGGTAGCATGAGCGTGATCTCACGCACCTCAGCGATGCACTACAAAGCTAGCCGGGAGACGGTTCCGGAGATTGCTCGCGAACTACGCGTGGATGCAGTCCTGGAAGGATCCGTGCTTCGGTCAGAGGACCAGGTTCGCGTCACTGCCGAATTGGCCGATGGACCAACTGGTCTCCACGTTTGGGCGGAGACGTATCACAAAAATCTGCGCGACGTCTTGACTTTGCAGGATGAACTCGCTCGGGATATTTCAAACCAGGTTCAAATGAAATTGTTGACGCTGGGTCAAAGTCGCAGAGCCAGTGCACGCCTAGTAGTTCCCGAGGCTTACGAGGCTTATCTCAAAGGCCGTTATAACTGGAACACATGGACTGAGGAGGACCTGAAAGCGAGCATCGCGTATTTTGAACGAGCGGTTCAGATCGATCCATCGTATGCGGCGGCCTGGTCGGGCTTAGCCGATTCTTACAGTCTGATGGGTGTTCTCGGCTTCTCGCCGCGAAACATCGCGATCGAAAAGTCGAGAGAGGCAGCCCTCAAGGCCGTCGGGCTCGACGAAGGTTTGTCTGAGGCGCATGTTTCATTGGCAAGTGCAAGACTCTCCGAGCACTCTTGGTCTAGCGCTGAAAAGGAGCTGCAACGAGCAATTGCATTAAACCCGAACAATGCAATGGCGCATCAGTGGTACGGTTACCTGCTGAGCGCACTGGGCCGGTTTGACGCAGCTCTGAGCGAGATGAAAACGGCCTTGGAACTCGATCCGCTCTCTTCAAATAAGCAGAATTCGCTGGCAGCAACCTATTATCGTGCCGGCCGTTACGACGAAGCGCTCGAGGAATTTCGAAAAGTTGCTGATCCTGATGGGAATTCCGCATTTCGTCACCGACGAATGGCTTTCATTTATGAGCGGCGCGGATCGACACAAGATGCTGCGAAAGAATGGGCGGCAGTGCTGCACTGGTCCGGCAAGAGGGATGCATTTTTTCAACGCAAGCTGGCTTCTGAAGGATACGAATCAGCAAAAACAGCGTTCCTGCGAAACGAGATCCGCGACCTGCAAACACAGATCCAGAAAGGCCACCCAGGACGGCTCGCCGTCACGATCGCGGGCGATTATGCGACGTTGCGTGAACCGGACAAAGCTTTTGAATGGCTGGAACGGGCTCTCGAAAAGGGAGAGTCGGACTTGATGTATCTCAAAGTCGATGATCGCTTTGAGGCTCTTAGATCAGACGCCCGTTTCGCTGAACTCGCGCGGCGCCTCGGTCTGGGTCAATGATGCAGGAGGAAGGTTAGTCCCGCGGGCATCTGCGACAGCTTCGGCCCGTTACAGGCTCGGCCCGGCAACCGCGAAATGTGCGTCACGCAGGAAGCTCTAAAATCACGTCTCAGGTCGCGCCATTTTAGCGGAAGCGCATGCCGGCCAGTTTGCGCGTGAGTCCGCCGCCTTTGCTCAGGCTCTTAAACTGCTTCTTCATCATCGCGTACTGCTTGAGGAGCTGATTCACTTCCTGAACACTTGTGCCTGAACCGCGCGCGATGCGCTTGCGGCGGCTGCCGTTAATGGCCTCGTGATGATCGCGTTCGTAGGCTGTCATCGAGTTAATGATGGCTTCGACGCGATTCAGCTCTTTGTCATCGACTTTGTCAGCCATGTTCTGAATTCCGGCGAAGGGGCCAATGCTGGGCAGCATTTTCACGATGCTCTGCAGAGAGCCGAGCTTTTTTATCTGTCGCAACTGCTCGCGGAAGTCTTCGAGTGAGAAGCCATCGCCGCTTAGAGCTTTCTTGGCGAATTCTTCTGACTTCTTTGCATCGAGCTTTTCCTGCGCTTTTTCTACGAGCGAAAGTATGTCGCCCATTCCCAAAATGCGACCGGCAATGCGATCAGGATGGAAAGGCTCGAGCGCGTCGTATTTTTCGCCGACGCCGAGGAACTTGATCGGCTGACCAGTTACGTTGCGGATGGAAAGCGCCGCCCCGCCGCGGGCGTCGCCGTCCATTTTCGTAAGGATCACGCCGGTGAGGTTTAGCTTCTTATGGAACTCATTGGCGGAATTAACCGCATCTTGTCCAGTCATGGCGTCAGCGACGAACAAGATTTCTTGCGGGTTCAGCAGCTTCTTGAGGAGCTGTATTTCATCCATCAGTTCGTCATCGATGTGGAGGCGACCTGCGGTATCGACGATCAGCACATCGCAGCCGGAGTTGATCGCTTCCCGTCGCGCTTCCTTCGCGAGCCGCTCGACAACAGCGGTTGAAGCTTCGCCGTCCACCTTGCCTTCGTAGATGTTGGCGCCGATTGCGTTCGCAACCACCTCCAGCTGCTGGCGCGCTGCCGGACGGTACACGTCAACCGAGACCAGCATGGGACGATGTCCGCCCTTTTTGAACCACTGCGCCAGCTTTCCTGAAGAGGTGGTCTTACCGGAGCCTTGCAAGCCGGCCATAAGCACAATGGTAGGCGGCTGCGAGGCGAAGCGGATCTTGGCCGTGTCTTTGCCGAGGATGTTGATCAGCTCGTCATGAACGATCTTCACCACCTGCTCAGTTGGCGAGATCTGCAGCATGACTTCCGACCCGAGGGCCTTTTCGCGAATGTGGTCAATCAGCTCTTTGACCACTTTGAAATTAACATCGGCTTCGAGCAGCGCTAGACGAATTTCGCGCAGCGCCTCCTGCATGTTTTCTTCGTTCAGCGTGCCCTGGCCGCGAAGATTCTTGAATGCGCGTTGAAGTTTTTCCGAAAGATTCTCAAACATAGGACTGTTTCAATTCTAAACGCTGAGCTGGGCCGCTATTCTGATGCCGCCGACCAGCATTTGTCGCATGCGCGCTTTACAAACTTTTACGAGAACCGCCGAATTTGTTAAGAGTGCTTACACGTCCTGCCCAATAGCATAGGCATCTTAAGAGAGAACGTCGGGCGAGGTTATTTGCTCGCTCATTGGGAGGAGAGATGCGGAAAAACATTCGTTTTTTAAACTCGCTGTTGCTGAGTGCAGCTTTGCTGGCGCCCATCGCGATGAGCGCGCAGGATCGGGATCACGATCGCGATAACCAGCGCGTGTATGATCGCGCACACCGCGATTATCACACTTGGAATAGCGATGAAGACAATGCTTATCGTCAGTGGTACGGACAGACCTACAACGGGCGCCAATACCGGGATTACCGGAAATTGAATAAAAAGCAGCAGCAGTCATACTGGAAGTGGCGCCATGATAACGATCGCGATCGCGACAAGGATCACGATCGCGACCGCCACTAGTTGGTTCGCCCTTGAAGATGCCCCGGCCACATTCGCCGGGGCTTTTGCTTTACGTCGAAATCAATTGCAGTAGTTGGCTGGTCGGAAGCATTGTGCCGACTTCTTTGTAATCGAAGAGCTTGGTTCCGTCTTTGAACAACTGGAACTGTCCTCGAGCTCCTGTCTTGACTTTGACATCGATGCCTTTTTGGGCAGCTTCTTTGCGCAGGCTCCCGGCCGCGCGTCGCAAATCGAATCAAAAGAAGCAACGTTTTACTTCAATCATGATGGTTCCTCCAGACTTCATTTGCCGTGAGAATCGTGTTCACGTGGATTGTGACAGTATCCTGCACATTACGAGCATAGCCTCCGGCGTACGTGACCATGACGGGAATTCCGCGCGCCTTCGCGACATGAAATACAAGTTCATCACGCTTCTTCAAACCATCAATCGTTAGCGCCAGTCCGCCGAGCTGATCGTCGATATACGGATCAGCTCCCGCAATGTAGCACAGCAGGTCGGGCGAGAAGCTGCGCAGTCCTGAGCTCAGCGCCTGATCCAGCCAGGCAAGATATTGCTCATCCTCAACTCCGTCGGGCAAATTTACATCAATCGAAGATGGTGGTTTGTACGCAGGATAATTGTTCGCCTGATGCAGAGAGATCGTGAAAACGTCACCGCCGTTCACCCCTGCTGTCTCCAGGACTTCCGATTGCACCTGCGCCGCCGACCTACTCGGCAACGGAAGTCCGCTGCGCTGTTTTGGAGGGAAGATCGCGGCCGTGCCGTTCCCATCGTGAACATCGCAATCGACGGTCATGGCGCGCCGAATCTTGCCCAGTTTCTGCATCTTGCGAATCGCGATGGCTACATCATGGATCATGCAGAAACCCTCCCCATGATCCGGATGGGCATGATGAAATCCTCCGCCGATGTTTACGCAGATTCCAGCTCCGAGGGCGCGTTCCGACGCAAGAATCGAGCCGCCTGCAGAGAGCCAGAAGGCCTTCACGAGTTCCGGCGAGTAGGGAAGCTCCATCTGCAGCTCTTCCTGGCGCGTGATGTGTCCGTTCAGCAGGCGATCCACATAATCGGCGCCATGAACCAGCCGAACATCGTCGTCACCGGCGGCTTCCGGGGCGATGAAGTCGTCTGCATCCGCCCCACCGGTCGAGAGCAGGCGATCGTGAATCATTCGATACTTTTGTGCGGGAAATACATGTGCGCCGATGGGTAGGAAATATTGGTCGCTGTAAACGAGCGGAAAGGATAGGCGCATAGCAACCGTCGATGTATCGATTATTTCACGCTAACGACTGCCAAATGTTTTTGGCTTGGAATGGCGCACAACTTCAACTCAGATTCGGGGTTCACACCATTGCCTCAACGGCATCTGTAACCCCTCCTGTATTCACCCTCTCTTGGCGCGTTCGAGCGAACGCGCCTTTTTTGAACGAACTCCTGCGCACTGCTTACGCGACAGGTCAACGTCCTCTCCATTTCATGAAAGACCCTCTTTCTTGCAATCCTCCTGTCGTTCTGAAACACTGGCCCGCTCACAACCTCCCTTGGAAAGGCATTATGAACCGAAGAGATTTTGTTAAAGCGGGGTCGGTCGCGCTTGCCGGCTTTTCAGTCCTGCCAGAGAATTTCGCAGCTCCCGCGAGCAGCGCTGGCCGCATGGTCTTTTCGATCAATCGCAACTGGCGCTTCAGCCCGCAACGCGCGCAGAACGATACTGCGCCTGACTTCGACGATTCGAAGTTCGAGCAAGTCACCGTGCCACATACAAACAAAATGCTGCCGTGGCATGACTTCGACGAGAAGCTCTACGAATTCGTGTCGATCTATCGCCGCAAATTTCGTCTGCCGCCGGAGGCACGCGGACGACATGTCTTCGTCGATTTCGATGGCGCAATGACTGCCTCAACCGTATGGATCAACGGCCAGCGCCTTGGCGAGTACAAGGGCGGATACACGCCGTTCTCGTTCGAGCTCACGCCGCATATCAACTGGGATGGCGATAACCTGCTGGCCGTGGAACTCGATTCCACCGAGCGCCCGGATATTCCTCCCTTTGGCGGCCTGATCGATTACCTGACATTTGGCGGGATTTATCGCGATGTGCATCTCCGCCTTGTGCAACCCGCCTACGTCGAGAACATCTTTGCTAAGCCGCGGGATGTGCTCACTGATCATCCTTCGGTTGACGTCTCGTGCTTCGTCGCACGCCTCGCGTCGGAGAAGGGCTCGCTCACCCTCGAAGCCGAGCTGCGTGATGGCGATCGCGTCGTTGCTCATGCGACGAAGAACATTCCGGGCGGCGCCGCCGCACAAGGGCCGGATGCATATGATGTCACGCTCAGCAATCTAGGCTCAGTTCGGAAATGGGACTTGAAGAATCCCAGTCTCTACACGGTCGTCGTTCGCCTGAAGCAGCGTGATTCCATTCTCGATGAAGACAGCCGACGCATCGGCTTCCGCCAGGCGCAGTTCACGGATCATGGCTTCGAGCTGAACGGAGAAATCATCAAGCTGCGCGGGCTCGATCGGCATCAGACGTTCCCATATGTCGGACAAGCGATGGGAGCGCGTCCGCAGCGCCGCGATGCCTACATCCTGAAACGGGAATTGAAGTGCAATATCGTGCGGACTTCGCATTATCCGCAGTCGCCATATTTTCTCGATGCCTGCGATGAGCTTGGGCTTCTGGTCTTCGAAGAGATTCCCGGATGGCAACATATCGGTGACCTGCAGTGGCAAGAGATCTCGATCGACAACGTCCGCCGCATGGTGCGCCGCGACTGGAACCATCCCTCGATCATTCTCTGGGGCGTGCGCATCAACGAATCGCAGGATTCGCACGATTTCTACACCAAGACGAACGCCGTTGCGCATTCGCTCGATTCCACGCGGCAGACCGGCGGCGTGCGCTATCTCTACGACTCAGAATTTCTCGAAGATGTTTTCACCATGAACGACTTCGGATTCCCGCTGCGTCCGCCGAATCATCCGCGGTATCTCAATACGGAATTTGTCGGCCACACCTATCCGACCAAGATGTATGACCCCGGCGAGCGCCTCGCCGAGCACATTCGCCGACACGCGCGCGTACACAATCAGCTTGCGACCAATCCGCAGTACGCCGGCGGACTCGGCTGGTGTGCCTTCGACTACGACACGCATGAGGAGTTCGGCTCAGGCGATCGCATCTGCTATCACGGTGTGAGCGACATCTTTCGGCTGCCCAAGCCGGCGGCGTACTTCTACGCTTCGCAATGCGATCCGTCGGAAGAAATCATTCTTGAGCCCGCATTTCAATGGTCGGCGGTGGATGACTACAGTCAAGCGACTGAGGCGGCGATCGTCTGCTCGAACTGCGATCACCTGAAGTTCTACAGCGGCGATCGTCTTGCAGCAGAGGCCGATCCGGACCGGACGACCTTCGGCAACCTGCCGCATCCGCCTTTCACGGTGAAGCTGAATCATGCGTATCGCCATACCGATAAAGGTCCGCTGCGCATCGAGGGCTACATCGGTGACAAGAAAGTTGTGGAGAAGCAGTTCTCGCACAGCGGAGTCGATCAGCAGTTCGTGGTCACGCCCGACGACACGACTCT
>DATEMI010000007.1:0-11838 GCA_035275665.1 Terriglobales bacterium
GCGGCCGTCAATCTTTGCGATTCGCGATCGGCGGCCTCGAAGTCGGTCATGGCCAGAACGGCGACCTCACTTGCCGCCTGTCCCCAGAACAACGATGCTGAAGGCTTATCAGCGAATCCCAAGAGTAAGGGCGCCAGAGTGGCTGCGAGTCCCTGTCCCACATCGATTTTGCCGTGAGTCTCAAAGCTGATGGGCTTACGACCATCGCCCCAGTAGTCGGTGAACATTGAGACGCCAAGCACAGCGGCTCCGCTGGCGAGCGCGGAAATGCCAGCACGCTTGTTGCCTCCCCAGCACGCGCCGGCGGCAATGAAGTAATAACCCACAACCGCATAGTCAATCACCGCGTGAGTTGTTGGGCGGATCACCTTGGGAACCCGATTCATCAATGCGTTTTCGAGCAGAGGATTTGCCATGCGCATTCTCTCCTTAAGCATTCGTTGAGATGACCGAATCGCATGGCGAGTGGGCAGCCATTACGAGGAGAGGCTTTGTGTTTGATTCGACTAAAAAAGGCCGGTCTTAGCGACCGGCCGAAGTGACGTTTCGGAGGTAGGAGAAGCTCCAGATGCGCTCTGCAGAATCGTGAATCGAGCGAAAACTCGCAGTCAACGAAGCTGACAAAGAAGAACGGAGTCTATCAATCCGACAGAAGTTGAGATGAGGTCTTCTCGGCAGAAGCGTTCGCCAACTTGCGCCAAGTCGCTGATTTTGACGTGACTTCGGTTACCTGCCGCCTCGCTTTATCTTTGCTCCTGGGACGATTCGGTGCAAAGAATGTGCATTGAACGTCGTCCAGCAGTCGTTTCCGGAGCAGAGGAGCGTTGCCGTGGAGCCGATTCGAGTACTTGTCTCCCTGATCACGAAAGATAACGATTACCAGCGCGAGCAGGCTGTTGCGGCGGAGCGGGCTGGCGCTAAATTGGGAATGCGCGTTGAGGTCATCTACGCCGCCAGCGACGCGATTACCCAAAGTCAACAACTGCTCGAAGCCATTCAGGCTCCCGCCGAAAAACGACCACACGCAATCGTCTTTGAACCCACAGGAACGGGCTTGCAGCAGGTTGCGGCTGCCGCGGCGAAGACGAATATCGGCTGGGTGATCCTGAATCGGGAAACAGATTACGTCCGCGATCTGCGACGCCAGAGCAGCGCGCCGATGTTCGGGGTTAGTTCGGATCACGTGGAAATAGGCCGTATGCAGAGCCACCAGATGCAGCAGCTTCTTCCTCAAGGCGGACAGGTTTTGTATGTGCAGGGACCGTCGTCGAGCTTTGCTGCGCAACAGCGCACGCAGGGCATGATGGATGCTAAGCCGGACAACGTACAGGTCAGAGTGCTGAGCGGCCAGTGGACCGAGACAAGCGCTTACCAGGCCACGATGTCGTTAATGAGGCTGCGAACCTCCCGAGATTCACGCGTGGATCTTGTCTGCGGACAGAACGACGTGATGGCGCTCGGCGTGCGGAAAGCGTTGAAAGAGATTGTCCCAGAATGGTCCTGGATTCCGTTTACCGGAGTAGATGGCATGGCGGCAACGGGGCAGCGCTGGGTTAACGAAGAACTCCTCGCAGCGACGATTGTCGTGCCCACCAACACGGATATCGCGCTCGAAATTCTGAATAAAGCCCTGATCACCAAATCTCAACCGCAGGAACTTACTCTCGTAAAGCCGAAGTCGTATCCGGAGCTGGAAAAACTCGCTCCTAAGCACAAGGACTTCGCCCTCCAGCAGGCCTAACCACACGGTCTGTCCTCGTTTCACAGGTAAATCTCTCGAACATAGTAATTCCTGTCCAGCTTTCATCGAGAGTCGAGTCACATTGGCTCATTTTCGGGTGCTCCGGCTGATCTGTAGCGAGAGCCGAATCTAAACACCCTTCGGTCAAAAAATATTCTTCAGGTTGCTGCTGTCGTCTGTGTCCTTCAAGGCTAGACCGCATCGTTGCATGACCAGATCTGGCTGCATGAAGGTGATTTGAGACTTTCATCTAACCGCCGCACGACCACGAAGATGAAGCCGAGTATGCAGATAGAAGAGACGAAGTTGCATTTCTGTCTCGGTTTGAGGTTTGGAGTGCCGAATATGAGAAGCCAGGTTCTCACCTTTGCACTCTAGAGTCCTAAGGTTCTGCTCTGGCCTGCAGCAGGCCACCTCTTTTCAAACGCTTACATCGAAGTAACAGGCTGGATTGTTGGAAGCAAAACTGCTGCTGTTTGTGTTGAATATCTTGGTGTGCCTCCTGCGCGCCTGATCCCCTTTTGGAACGACCCTTGGGAGTATGAATGGCTGAGAGTGTTACCGACCAGATTGTTGCCGACCTTCGTGAGCGTGCTGTTCAGCTTTTTCCTCGACGCGGTGAACTTCGTAACATTCGTGTCGTGGGGCACACGCCGAAGTCTGACCACTTTATCTATGACCTGGTAGCGGATTTCGCGAACTGCTCGGAGCGCATTGCGGCGAAGGTGTATCGTCCCGGAAGATTGGGCGCACAGCACTCGCGTAACCAGGCGCAGACCGAATACAAAAATGTTGAGTTCGTGTACGGGAAGTTCTCCGAGAAAGAGCTGCGTGGCGTTCCCCGGCCGCTCGGCGATTTCGGCGCAGTGAGCGCAGTAGTGACGCAGAAGATTCAAGGCTTGCCATTGCAGTCCATGATGATGAAGGCGGCGCTTCTCCCTGGCTATGACGAGAGTACTACCCTTCGCGATGCAGCCGCCAAAGCTGGAGAGTGGCTTCGCAATTTCCATCACGTCACCGCGGACGCTCCGCAGATCTTCGATCCCCAGCAGCTGCTCGGTGAGCTAGAGATGCTATGCACGAATTGTAGAGGCGAGGGCCTCGACGATGACGCCATTCAGATGATCCTTACGGGAGCCCGCGCCTGGCTCAGCAAAGCGAAGAAGTCTATTCCCAGTTCCGCAGTGTTGAATGAATTTACGCCTCTGAACATCGTCGTAGCGGAAGACGGCGTTGGTGTATGCGATTTTGGAAAAATGACCATGCGTGGAGCTTCATTCAACGACGCTGCAACGTTCCTGGCCTCCGTCGAAGCTCTCGAGAAGTATCCGTTCTGTAACCGCAACATCACTCAGCGAGTGCAGGAAAGTTTTATGGAAGCCTATGGCGCAAGCGTGCCAGAACAGGCCATTCTGCGCGTGCTCAAGATGAAAGCCCTGTTGTCGATGTTTGCCCGTGGACGCGGCGTCAAAGAGAGCGCGGTCCGCAAGAAAGTGATGTGGGCAACGGTAATGAAACGATTTATCCAGCAGGCCGCCAGCAGATCGCTTGCTCCAGCGGCTTAGTCATCCATCATTTAGGCTGTGCCGCCTGATTTCCCGAATTGGAGCCCCGTGGAGCATTACCGATCTCCTGCTTGCCATAGAGAACCTTCGTATCCGCTCCAAACCGTTTGTAATCGGTATACTTCACGACCGCTTTGACGTGCGCATCGCCGACATAGAAGTGCAGCACTTCATCGGCCTTGCTGTAGGTTGGAAACCAGTACTTCCCGTCTATCTGCTCGCGATACGTTACGAAGTGCGGGAAAAGCTGCTCATCTTCGGGATGCTTCTTCTTTTTCTTAGGGCTTAGGTTCACGCCGATGTCGGGAACACCTTTGCCGTAAGTTTTCACCACTTCAAGGTCCTGATTGTCCACCCAGATTCGACCTTGAAAATAGCGCTGATCTTTTTCGACGGTCTTTGGCGCGATATCAAAAACGTAAGTCTGCAGTTCATCGACTTTCTGCTGACCAACGTACATCACTTGATATTTAGGAAGCTCTTCTGTGGTCAGCAGAAACGCTGTGCGCTTGCGCAGGTCGTCTATATCCTCCTTCGTGATGTAGAGGCTGGTCTGGGGCGCAAACTTTACTTGCTCCAAGCGACGGCCGTGATCGTCATAGATGATGTCGGAAACCTGACGAAATTCTCCAACAATGGACTCGCCATCGACTTCCTGATATCTGATGTCTTCCGTCCACGTGTACTGATCGCGAGCGCGCTTGAAGTCATCTTCCTTCGCTGTGAACTTCAGGATGATCTCCTGCGGCGTAATGCCCTTAGGCTGCGATGGGTCAAGTGGCCCTGAGCCTTCATTGGCGATGTCCGGAACCTGAACGGCATTACCGGAGCCGATGGTGAACTGTGCTTGTGCGGCTCCCGCGAGCCAGAAAAGAATGCTGAGGTGAGCCAAAAATACGTAGACCGATGCCCGGGAAGACTTCATTGTTTCCACTCGTGGTTCACATTGTAGCCGCTCCCTGCAAGCAGTAAACTGCGGAATACTAGGAAATCGCCTTTATGGCCGCTATCGATTCGGCCGTCAGGGCCGCCGGTACTGTCCTCAATTATGAGGTGGTTGACCGAGTGTTAGTTAGCCCATGAGCTACCGCTGACGGTACCGACTTGCGCCATACTGCAATTTAGGTTTGCGCTGAACGCGTTCCTGTGCCGGACTAATCTTATCTGGGAAATGAGTTTCGAATTCCATCGCCTTCCGACCCTTCTTCTGCTGGGAGCCTTGGTCCCTATTTTTTGGTTTCTCTACGGCTCTGACCGCTCCTATCGCGTTCGTCTCTGGGTCGTGGCGTGGACGCTGATCTTCTTGAGGGCGGCGGTACAGGTGTTCGGGCCGATTCTGGGAATGTCAATCGACAGCGTTGACGGAGTCGATCTTGCGACGCTTCAACTCAGCGGCCTGGTTCTGTTGCTGTCAATGACGAAAATTTTTCAGAATCCCCGGCAGCGGTGGCCGTTTTTCCTGTTATTGGCGATTCCGTCGGTTGGATATGCGGAACTGTACGCCTTCCATTCCCGAGTACCGTGGGCGTACGTCCTCTGTGGAATAACGTTCGGAATCGGAGCAGTGGCTTGGATTCTCGTCTATCACCGCCGGCGGCTACAGCCGTACATGGCCGTGATCTGTGCCTCTGTGCTGATTGCGGCCGGATGGGGATCTTTGCGGGCTGTGCAGGGACGCCCTGATTTGGGCTTTTACAGCATCGAGACTCTCACTTTCGGCCTCGCCGGATTCCTGTATTGGTACTCTTATCGCCGACTTTCTCCCGGCGTCGTGCTTACCTCTATCGGATTGTTCACCTGGGCGGCTGTCTTTCCCGCCTTTTACCTCATCTTGCCGGCCAAGCAAAGCGTCGTGAACATGATGATCGCCCTCGCGAACATCCCCAAGTTTTGGGTTGCGATTGGAATGATCGTCACTCTGCTCGAGGATAAATCGCACACGGCACAACTTGCTGAAGCGCAGGAACGCGCCACGCGCGAACAAATTCAGCGCTTTTTCTATGTGACTTCCAAATTGCTCACAGGGGCAGATGTGGCCGGCTTCTGCGACGAAATCGCCGAGGTCATTAGCAAAAGCTCTAATTTCCAGCGGGTCGTCGTTCTGCTCACCGATGATCAACGCAATCTCTATGTCGCTGGTGCTTGTGGAATGGACGGCGACACTCTCAATGTAGTGCGCGAAGAAGTGCAGCGTATCACCCTGAGTAGGTTGGAGACACTTTGCGAATCCGGCCGGGAAGTCGGTCCGCATTCTTTCCGCATTGCCCGCGAGTTGATTCAGGACACCTGCTCTATTCCAGCCAGCAAGTATCCGGCGACGCAATTTTGGCAAGAGGGAGACAAAATGCTGGTGCCGCTGCGTTCTCCAAGAGGAGTGCTTGTCGGATGCATCGTCCTGGATGAGCCACGGGATGTACACCGAATTGTCGCCGAAGATCTGGCCGCCGTCGAAATGCTTAGCGCGGACCTGGCTATCTCGATAGAAAACTCGCATCTTCAACGCCAACTGGTCGTCTCGGAAAAGCTAGCCGGGTTAGGAAAACTGGTTTCCGGCGCGGGGCACGAATTGAACAATCCCCTCACCGCTGTCCTGGGCTACGCGGAGATGATTTCCAGCTCCGCCCACGATGAAGGCACGCGGCGAGGAGCAGACGTGATTCGCCGTGAAGCGCTGCGCATGAAGCACATCATTGATAATCTGCTGCGCTTCGCCCGGCAAACGAAATTCGAACGCCGCTCGATGTCGTTGTCGACAATCCTCGACGAGGTATTCAAACTTCGTGCTTACGAGGTCAAGCGTTCCGGAGTGGAGCTGAGGACCGAGATCGCACTAAATCTTCCCGGAGTGCTGGTCGATGAAAACCTGCTCAAACAAGTCTTTCTCAATCTGCTAAACAACTCGCTCGATGCATTGCATGGAGTTGAAGCAGCACGCATTACCGTGGAAGCAAACCAGCTCGACGGTCGCGTACGCGTCCGCTTCAGCGACAATGGCAGTGGATTCCCAAATCCGGACCGAGTTTTCGATCCATTTTTCACTACTAAAGATCCAGGGAAGGGACCAGGGCTTGGGCTGAGCGTCTCTTACGGCATCATCAAACAGCATGGCGGCGAAATCTCGGCGCATAACTTACACCCCTCCGGCGCCTCAATCGTGATTGATCTCCCCGTTGCAGGCACTCCCGATCCGCTGCTGGAAACGACCAGGACTTCAGAAAGGGCATAGTCTGCTGAACTCTCGGCCTGCTTGTCCGGCCAGCTATAATTGCCCGTTTTCATCGACCAATACGAGGGACTTCACACGATGCTCGATCGTCGCCGATTTCTTGCATTCTGTTCGCAGCTTGGACTCAGTTCCACTTTGTTTCCCGGCGTGCTATGGAGCATGGCCGACCCGCAGGGCAAAGTCACAAAGGAGATGATCGAAACCGCTGCTGAGGTCGCCGATGTCCCAATTCCAGATGAATACGTTCAGGCGATGCTCGATGGCCTGAATGAGAACAAAAAGAACTTCGAAGAAATCTATAAGCTGCACATTCCGAATTCGGTTGCCCCTGCGTACATCTTCGATCCTGTGCTCGGCGACATGAAGTTTGACACCGTAAAGCGACCATTGAAGCTTGCGCGCGCGCCGGCACTGAATATCAGCGGTGCTCCAAAGAACCTCGAAGACGTTGCGTTCTACGGCATTCGCCAATTGGCGGAACTGGTGCGCACGCGCAAGGTTTCGTCAACGGCGCTCACAGATATGTATCTCGCGCGGCTGAAGAAATACGACCCCCTGTTGAAGTTCGTGATCACGCTTACAGAAGACCGTGCGCGGGCAAACGCAAGAGAAGCTGATCGCGACATTGCCGCAGGACATTATCGTGGACCATTGCACGGTTTACCGTGGGGCGCGAAGGATCTGCTTGCCGTGAAAGGCTATCGAACGACCTGGGGTGCTGGTGGATTCGAGCAGCAGAACATCGATGAAGATGCGACAGTCGTGAAGCGTCTCGATCAGGCTGGTGCGGTGCTCGTGGCGAAACTCACGTTGGGCGCGCTGGCCATGGGCGACAAATGGTTCGGGGGCATGACGCGCAATCCGTGGAATCCACATCAGGGCTCCAGTGGCTCCTCTGCAGGATCGGCCTCAGCGACCGCGGCAGGATGTGTTGCGTTTGCCATTGGCTCCGAGACGCTGGGGTCGATTTCTTCTCCGTCGACTCGATGCGGCACTACAGGTTTGCGTCCGACGTTTGGCCGGGTTCCTCGTACGGGCGCGATGGCGCTCTCGTGGACGATGGACAAACTCGGCCCAATTTGTCGTGCCGTCGAAGACACAGCGCTGGTTCTAAATTCGATCTATGGCCCCGACGGCCAGGATCGCAGCGTACGCAACGTTGCGTTCAACTGGGATGGGAATCTCGACTGGCGCGAGCTGCGCGTCGGCTACTTCAAAGAGGACTTCGAGCTTAAGCCGCCAACCGAGCCGCAAGCGCCGAAGGAGCAGACGACTGCGTCACCCGAAGAGATGAAGAAGCGCGAAGAAAGCCGCCGCCAGCGCGAGCAGGCGCAGGCTCGCCGCAAGTACGACCAACATTTCAATGATGCGACGCTCGCGAAGTTGAATGAAATGGGAGTGAAGCTCATCGAAGTAGAAATTCCCAAATTTCCTTACGGCGCGATGATTCCCTTGCTTACCGCTGAAGCCGCGGCCGCTTTCGACGATCTCACTCGCTCGGGTCGCGATAAGCTGCTTACCGAGCAATCTCCCGATGACTGGCCGAATTCGTTTCGTATCGCGCGGTTGACGCCAGCAGTCGAGTACATTCAGGCGAATCGCGCGCGCATGGAAGCAATGGAATTGTGGAGAAAGCTTTTCGAGAACTTTGACGTGATTGTCGCGCCCACAAACAGCGAGCAGCTCGTAGCGACGAATCTTACGGGTCATCCGGCATTGATTCTGCCCAATGGCTTCCGCGGACCCGACGCTCCCAAGCCTCCGCGCAAAGACAATGGCGACGACGACGGCATTGGGGGTCCGGGAACTCCTGTGAGCCTGACGTTCCTTGGTCAGCTTTATGGCGAGGCGAAGCTTTTGGCGTTTGCCAAGGCATATCAGGATGCGACAGGGTTCCACTTGAAGCATCCGGACCTGGGTGCGGAATTAGCGGCAATGAAAGGCTAGTGTGTTGTTTGAGAGCACGACTTCAGTCGTGCCGTTGCGCAAACTCATCAAAATAGATGAGCGCCGGAGCAGCGGCATAAATGGTAAGATGCCGCGCCTTCGGCGCTCAATTGCACGCTCTAACGCTAGTTCCCGATCTGGAACTCAGCGCGGCAGCCGTGGTCAACCCAAACGCCATTTGCGTCGTATCCCCAGCTATATCCGAGCCTGCAGGCAGACTCGCTGATCTGGCGCGCAATGCGAACGCGACCGCGAGTCTCGACTCCGCAGTACTGACGCGTCCCGAAATCGGAAGAGCACTTTAGACTTCCGATGTATCCGGGATTGCCCACAAATGCGGTTCGGCGACCCTCAAGCTGAAAGTCGGCACGGCAACCATGGTCGACCCATATACCGTTCCGATCGTTGCCCCAGCTATACCCTTCCCGACACGGCGAGCCACTACGCTGGCGCAGAAGAGTCGCGGTGCCTTGAATATCGCTCTGGCAGTAGTGTCGGCGGCCATCCTCAGAGGCGCAGGTGAGCTGCATAGTTTCCGCAGGACGACGATCACGATCCCAGTCGTGGTCATGGTGGTCGCGATCGTAGCCTCTATCACGATCGCGGTCCCGATCACCCTCTCTATCGTGATCGCGATCCCGATCACCGTCGCGATCATCGTCGGCATCGTGACCGTGGAAGTGGTCGCGATCACGATCTCCGGGGCCATCCACCTGGCGTGTGTTCACGATGAAATCCGCGCGGCAACCATGATCGACCCACACGCCTCGCTGATCGAATCCCCAGCTTGCTCCCTGCACGCAGGCTGATTTACTGCGCTGATGCTGCATGGTTACGCCTCCGCGCGTGTCGGCGGAGCAGTAATGACGATGTCCATCTTCAGAAGCACAGGTAAGCCCATATTGCGCGAATGCCGGAACGGACGCGCAGAAAGAAATGAGCGCTACGACGCAGGCCAGTGCCAATTTGGCGCTGAGGCCAGATGCACGCGATGTGTGATTGAAAGTCGTTTCGGGAACGACAGTTTTCGTACTCGTGTCCATGCGTGGAATCTACTACAGCACAGACGATTTCTGACGGTACGATGAACCTTCGTTTCATTACCAAAGAGAGAACCCTCTTCAGAACTCGAGTGATTGACAGAAACGGAGTTGACTCAAGCGGGCGAAGCGAACCCCAAAGCACCGTAGGCGCGACATATGAATAGCCCAGCACGTAAATGCTGGACGATACTGACGAGTAACGACTCCACACGCCATGTTTGCTCTTTATTGCACTTCAACCTTCTAAAACCACAACTTCAGCCCGAATTGGAACTGTCTCGGATCGAATGCTGCCGTAGGCTGGCCCGCGTTCGTCCAGAGCACGTTCACGTCGGCGACGTTGAATTTGTTGATCAAGTTGAACATGTCTACTGTGCCGTCGAGCTTGAATCTTTCAGTCAAGTTGAAGGTGCGGCCGATGCGCAGGTCGGTAAATACGGTGGTCGGCTTGATGCCCGCATTGCGTTTCAAATTGCCTACCAAAGTTCCATTCAAGTAGCAGGCCGGTTGCAGGAACCCAGTTGGCGAGTACGGTGAAGCCACCGGAACGTCGGCGCAAAGATTCGTCGGCGTGTTCGCGGCAACCGCCAGCGGGCGATCGGTATTCGGACCGAAGTCGAAGTTTCGGTCGGCGCCAACAAGAATGTTGAATGGACGTCCGGAACTGGCCTCAATAATCGGAGCCACGGTAAATCCGCTCAACGCCTTGGAGAGAAGATTGTTTCCAGCAAGTTTCCCGCTTTGATATACGCCGCTGAAGACGAAACGATGGCGTTGATCAAAGGTGGATTCTGAACGTTCAGCATTGGGATTGAAACTGTCCTGCGGCGCGAGCAGCGACTGCAGGTCGGTGGAGTCATCGATGGTGTGCGACCAAGTGTACGATGCCAGGAATTCGTAGTGATTGCTGAATCGCTTGCGCAGATTGGTCGTGAGCCCGTGATAGACCGAGCTGCCATTCGCGTAGTTGGCGACCATGTCGCTGAACGGCACAGGGACACCTACGCCGAGGCCATCCGCCTTCTCAACCGACTGCGCCAGTGCCAAGCATGCCGCCGGCACCGCGGGCGCGAGCGATGGGTTCAGTCCGGAAGGACGGAAGAAGTTCGTGAGTGCCGCGGGCACATATGGTCCAGCCGGGCCGACACCGCAAGCCGCTACCGAAATGGGAAGGGTGCCCGGAGTAACTCCACTATTGGCACTGTCGGCAACCGCAGCCTGCCAGTTCTTCAGAAGCAAGTCGCCACGCGTGGGATTCGCATTGATCGGACGATTGATGTGGTGTCCACCATTGTAGTTGTAGTCGATCGATCCAGAGAAATTGTGGCCGAGGTCGCGTTCGACTCCAACGTTGACTTGCTCTGAATACGCGTACTGGAAGTTTGCCGCTGTTGGGAAGCCGAATGGCAGAATAGCGAGCGGCACGCCAGCCGAGAGGAAGTTCTGATTCACAAAGAGCGAATTGGCATTCAGCGCGTTGTAACGCTGCTCGTTGGGCAGATACTGGAGTCCTTGAGCGAGGGCGGGCGGTAGAGCGCAGGCGGCGCTCGTCTGGATGCCCATGAAGCCGTTGGTGGCATTTAGGCTTCCCACGCCTTGCGTCGCAGGCACAGACGGATTGCAAAACGCTCCGCCGCCAAGGATGAGCTGCGGCGCCTGCGAACCATCAGCAACATCGGAATCAAACGCGAGAGCGAGCAATGGGTGGTCATAGAAAATGCCATACGATGCCCGCACTGCGGTCTTTCCATCCTTGAACGGATCCCATGCGATGCCCACACGGGGTGCCACATTGTTGTAGTCGCGGGGAATGCCTTGTGTAATTCCCAGTGCATTTTGGGCCGCGTCGGAAATCGCATTGCTGGCGGCCGGCGTCGGGGTGAACTCGACATCGTAGCGAGCGCCGTAGTTCAGAGTGAAGTTGGGTTTTACACGCCATGAATCCTGCAGGAAGAATCCGAGAATATTGTTTGTAAAGCTATCGTGTGGATTGCCGACGCCCTGTACGAAGCTTTGCGGAATTCCCAGTCCATAGGCCTGCACGGGAGAAAACGACGGCACGTTTGCTCCCAAGAAGGTGCTTGGGAAGCCCAGCTGCGAAGCCGAGAGCTCTCCAAAGTTGTAGAGACCGCCGAAATTTACTGTGAAATCTGCAGTGAGTGGCAGATGGTTTACATCGCCACCGAACTTCACGTTATGGTTGCCGAGGCTCCAGGTGAAGTTGTCTGAGACCTCGTGCCGCTGCTCGGTGCGATTTACGAAGGAAAACGGCTCGCGTCCGAAAAAGGCGAAACCAGGAATGTTGATGGCTACATC
>DATEMI010000008.1:0-2846 GCA_035275665.1 Terriglobales bacterium
CAGCGCCGCTGAGAGATTCGCCGCGACGTCGAGTAAACCCTAGCGCAGGCAGTGAAATGAGCTGAGGATTTTGTTTTGCGGTGGAATGAGGAGGGAATCATGTGTCACAAGTTGTGACTGTGCATGCCTGGAAAGCCGACAACGGAACCAAGGCTTCGGCTTAAGGAACTGCGGTCAAGAGTACGTCTGGCGGTGCATTGTCAGAAAAAGTTTCGCTGATGTGAACGAAGTGGTCCACATTTCCAGGACCAAGAACGAAACTGCCTCCCAACTGGAAAGGATCTTTCCCCATTTTGTGCTGGCGATGCCCGGAAGCTTTCGCTCGCTTGCGTGCCAGGCTATTTACGTTCCAGAACAGATGAAATAGGTTTGCCTTCTTCAATTCCAGTGCTCGATAGGCCTCCCGCTGCTCATCAATCAGGAGCGGAAATTTGATACCAGATTCTTCTCGGAACGCCCGCGCGTAATGAGCGTCTCCCAGTCCGATTGCTGCTAGCTGTGCTCCCTTTTGCTCAAACTCACTCTGATGCTCGCGCAACTGCGCAATGTGCTCGCGGCAGAAGATTCAACCATAATGGCGAAGGAATACCACCACTGCGGGGCGCTGTTCCCACAAGGAACCAAGGCGCACCTTTTCGCCTGCTGTGTCGGGCAGCACTATGTTGGCAAGTCTGGAACTGTACGATTGCGCCATTGCTCTAAAGCTTACAGACTCAGCCTATCTATAGTAGCCCTGCTTCGTTCGCACCAGCATTCGACCTTCACGCTTTGAATTTCTGGTTTGACCTGCAGTTTGATTTCGCAGAACTTTCCTTCGGCTGAGGCGTTTCCACTGTCCGGGTTGTTGACTACTGGGGCTGGCCCTGGCGCAGACTCCAGAGTCCGCGTGCCGAGAGGAGGATGGTGACGCCTCCAAGCCCGCCAAGCGCCCAGAGTGTCCAGACGAAGAAGAAGCCGCCGGGGGACTTGGCGATATCGGGGTAATGAGGCCCTCTCATGTGCATCACGGGCATGAGCGCCGCCAACAATCCGACGATCAGCATGATGATGTGCCCAGATCGCTGCTGCGCGAGCACGAGGATCCCGTATAGGAATATCGTGAGGACGAGCAGCGCGACGTTGGACGACTCGGCCTTCGATATCCCACGGACGATGTCGTCCGTCACGTGAAGCGTCAGCAAGAGGAGCGAGAGCAGAGAGGTGACGACCAACACGGTATTCGGCTTCATTGGATATTCTCCTCGCGATTCAATTCAACCCAGACAATGAAAGGCCTACCTCGACAAACAAACCTTATTCATCACGGAGGAGGATGAGCGGATCTACTGATAACGCACGTTGCGCGGGAATCCAGGTAGCGATCAATCCCAATAACGACATGGCCAAAACCGCTCCAGTCAACACCAGCGGATCACGCGGACTCGCAGAATAGACGATGTACGCCAACACTTGGCTCGCAAGAATTCCAAGAAGGAGTCCGGCTGCCGAGCCAAGTGCGAGCAGTTTGAAGGCGCGTCCCAGAGCGCTCTGCAGAACTTCGCTTCGACGTGCTCCCAATGCAATGCGAATCCCTAGCTCTCGCAAGCGTTTGCTCACCGAATATGCAGCCATGCCAAAGATGCCGGTGATAGAGAGCATCGCGCCTATGATCCCGAGAACTCCAAGCGCAATCGTTGCCATGCGAGCACCCAAAAGGATTCCGTCCATTTCCCTGTAGCGGGTCTGGATGTAGATCGGTATCGATGCGTCTACATTGTGCAGCGTGCTCCGAATTACCGGGCCAATCTGCATTGGATCGCGATTGGATCGCACCACCAGCCATGTCGAAGTGGAGGGCGACTGGAGTATGGGAAGAAACATCGCGGGAGTCGGGTTTTCGGTGACGCTGTTGTATTTGCCACTCTGAGCAATGCCTACGATTTGGACGCGAACGATGCTTTCCACGTGGTTGGGATCGCGTGTCTTGAAATATCCACCGAGTGCGCCGGAAACCGAGCCAAAAATCCGGCGCGCAAACTCTGGGTTAATGACGGCGACCCGCGGCGCACCCTCGTCGTCGTGCCAGGTGAACGCTCTTCCGGAAAGAAGCGAAGTGCCATCTGCGCGGAAATATTCAGGAGATATTCGAAAAGTCGCAGCGTTAGCGGCTGCATTTGCCGGCCTTGTGTCTGTCGTTTCGTCTTTGAAGATGATTCCGGTATTGGCTCCCTGGCTCAACGGTATGGAATCGGCTAAGCCCACACTTTGGACTCCGGGAATCGCTTGCAACGCATCAATCATGCGTTTTTGTATTTCGGGAACTTTGTCCGCTGTGTACCCCGCCATACTTAGATCGGTATCGATCACAACGGCATTCTCCGGATCAAAGCCGAAATTGCCATGCAAGGCACGGACCAATCCGCGCACCGCAACCATCGATGAAGTCACCAGCACCGCACAAATCGCGATCTGGGCGACGAGCAACATGTCACGCGTAGTAATGCGTTGTCCTAGCCTGCTGCCGGCCCCAAGCTTTACTACTTCGTACGGATTCGTGTGCAGGATCTGGCGCACCGGAACGGCCCCAAGCAGGAATCCGCTTGCGAGAGCCAGCAGCAAGGCCACGACATAAACGTTTATGTCGGGATTCACTGGGACGTAGATAGGCCACTTCGCAAACGGCTGCCACGTGCTCAGTCCGCGCAGAAGGATGACGCTGAACCATAGTCCAACCGCGCCTCCTGTGAGCGAGATTAGCACCGCCTCAGTGAACACGTGCCGAAGAATACGGCTGCGGCTCGAACCCAATGCGAGTCTCAGAGCCACTTCGCGCGAGCGATCGGCCGCGCGCGCTGCAAATAGGCTTC
>DATEMI010000009.1:0-4932 GCA_035275665.1 Terriglobales bacterium
CGATCGTTGCCGTTTATCTGCAGCTCTTCTTCGGCGCGGCGTTCCGGCACTCCGGGATGAGCATTCTTCCGCATCTGGTGAACGCGGTGTTGGTTTCCGGAATTCTGGCCTGGACCGCGGTGCGAGTCCTCTCCCGATACGGCAAGATTGCGGCGCTGCGCCGTTCCGCCGCGGCGATCATCGGACTTCTGCTTGTGCAGCTCGGATTTGGATTCGCTGCATATCTCACGCGCGTGGTTTGGGGCAAGAATGCCGCTCAGCCTCTGCCCAGCATGGTGAGCACAACGGTGGTTCATGTCGCTATTGGCGCCCTGCTGCTTGCGACATCGTTCGTGCTGGAAGAGCAGGTTCGTGGACTCCTGGTGAGAGAACCTGTAGGCGTGGCAGACCATGCGCCAGCGAGAAAGGCGATCAGCGCATGAGTGCAGCCCTGCAGACCGTTCCCACTCCGGAACAACTCGATCAACGGCCTGAGCCGGTTCGCGTAAGGAGCTTTTCGCGAGTCGGCGATTACGCGATTCTGCTCAAGATGCGGGTCACAGCGTTGGTTGTGATGACCGCATGGGCCGGCTACTACCTCGGGGCACGGCGTCAACTCATTCCCGCGTTCTCATGGCAGATGCTCTGCGCCCTGCTCGGCATCGGACTTGTGTCCGGAGGCGCTGCAGCGCTGAATCAGGTGATCGAGCGTGAAGCCGACGCGAAGATGCGGCGTACGCAATGGCGTCCCATTCCGGGAAAACGGATGGGTGTTACTGAGGCGGTAAGCATCGGGGTCGTTTGCATCCTTGGTGGAGCTGCCTATCTGGCGTTTACGACTAACATGCTGACCGGCGTTCTGAGCGTGCTTACAGCGTCCGCTTACGTGGGCGTGTACACGCCGCTCAAGAAGCATTCGCCTCTATGCACGACATTCGGCGCGCTGCCCGGCGCAATGCCTCCGCTGCTCGGCTGGACTGCCGCTCGCGGACGCGTCGAATGGGAAGCACTGGTTCTCTTTGCAATTTTGTTTCTCTGGCAGTTCCCACACTTTCATGCGATCTCGTGGATGTATCGCGAGGATTACCGCCGCGCGGGCATTCGCATGTTGCCTGTCGTCGAAGAGGATGGGCGCTCGACTGTTCGCGAAGTCCTTGCCTACTCGATGATGCTGGTGCCGGTCAGCCTCTTCCCTGGCTACTTGCACATGGTTGGCAAAACGTACATTATCGGCGCGCTGATTTTATCGCTTGGGTTTCTATACTATTCGAGCCGCTTTTCGCGGGTGCTCTCCGGACTGGCTGCGGCGGATTCTCGAAAACTCGCGCGCTCACTGCTGCGCGCCAGCGTGCTTTATCTTCCTGCACTGTTTGTGCTGATGATGATCAGCGCGAGGTTCACTCCCGTTCAATGAGCAGTCGTACCCACTCCGCTGTGCTCAGCCACGAAGAGGAATCGCCCGCTACCCACAACGCCGCGATCGAAGTCAACGAGCTCGGGCACCGTTACGGCGATCGCGTAGCGCTCGACGGCATCTCATTCGATGTTCGTCCTGCTGAAATCTTCGGACTACTTGGTCCGAACGGCAGCGGAAAGACCACGCTGTTTCGGATTCTCAGCACGCTGATGGTTCCGAGCTCCGGCAGCGCGTTGATTGCTGGCTTTGATCCGGCGAAGCAGCCGAACCAGGTTCGCAGATGTATTGGCGTCGTGTCCCAGGCGCAAAGCGTAGACGTGAAGCTCACTGCGCGCGAGAACCTGATGCACCAGGGACATCTTTATGGATTGAGCGGCTCGCGCCTCAAGCAGCGCGTTGCCGAGATGCTGGAGCGCGTCGCTCTAGCCGATCGCGCTGACGACTTGGTCGAGACATTCTCTGGTGGCATGCAGCGCCGCGTCGAATTGGCCAAAGGACTCATGCATAGTCCTGCCGTCCTGCTGCTCGACGAGCCCACAACGGGACTCGATCCCGGAGCCCGTCGTGATCTGTGGCTGTATCTCGATTCGTTGCGCGCGCAGGAAGGTGTGACGGTACTCGTGACAACGCACCTCATGGAAGAAGCCGAGCGCTGCGATCGCTTGGCGATTCTCAGTCACGGCAAAGTCGTCGCGCTGGGCACGCCTGCGGAATTGAAATCAGAGATCGGGGGCGATGTCATTCAATTCGAAGCCGACGATCCCGAGGCCCTGGCCGACCGGATTCATCGCCGATTTGGAATCATTTGTTCGGTTGAAGAGAACACGGTTCGTCTGGAGCGCGCACAAGGACATCGTTTCGCAGCCGAGGTGATGGAAGTCTTCGCCAGCGAGATTCAATCCGTGAACATCAGCCGGCCAACCCTCGAAGACGTATTCGTTAATCGCACGGGTCACAAGTTCTGGACGGAAGGTCAAACCGTCCCGGCGCGCCGGGATCGGTGAGTATTCATGGCACACACTGCAACAATCCCGGTGATCGGCTCAATCGAGCGCGTCAATTCGCTTTTGCCCATCTTTTCTCTTTGGCGGCGCGAGATCGTTCGCTTTTACCGGCAGAAGAGCCGGGTGATCGGCGTCATTCTTTCTCCGCTCCTCTTCTGGCTCGTGATCGGCTCGGGCTTCGGCAGCTCGTTCCGTTCGGGGCCAGGCGAACAGCACTATCTGCAGTACTTCTTTCCTGGCGCGCTTCTGATGATCGTTCTTTTCACATCGATCTTCACGATGATGTCGGTGATCGAAGATCGTGATCGCGGGTTTCTCTCTTCCGTTCTGGTCGCCCCTGTCTCGCGCACCGCGATCGTGATGGGCAAGGTTCTTGGCGGCACCACGCTTTCGGCAGTTCAGGGACTCGTGTTCTTAGTGTTTGCGCCGGCCGTTGGCGTTCATTTCACGATCGCAGATTTCTTGATCGTCGTAGTCTCTGTGTTCCTGATGGCTTTCGCGCTTACCGCTTTGGGATTTGCGCTAGCGTGGCGCATGGAATCGGCGCAGGCATTTCATGCAATCGTGAACCTCTTCCTGATCCCGTTGTGGCTGCTCTCAGGTGCGCTTTTCCCTGCGAGCGGCGCTTCGGGATGGATTCGCTGGGTGATGCGCGTGAATCCGCTGACTTATGGATTGGACGCGCTGCGCACCGCGCTCTTCCCTGCAACAGCTACGATGAATCTGTTTTCGGTGAGCACCTCGTTGGCGATCCTGGCGATATTCACCGCTGCGATTTTTGGGGCGGCGTTCATGATGGTGAATCGGCGGACTACGCAGCCGGCGGCTTAAATCGAATACTAACCGTGTTACTGCCAATGACAAGAAAGAGCCGAATCAGAGGCCTGTGGACGGGGCTAATTACATACTTCCTTATTTTCCTGAATGCGATCCGCTACGCTCACAAAGCCTTATCAGATCTTTGTGCTTGGCGCCTTACTGAACGCGACGATTCTGACAGTGTTTGTACTCGCCCTTCGGCGCGCATATCAGGACAAGACGTGGCCACCGCTCAAATAAAGCCCGAATGGACCTTTTGATCGACTACCGCATTTTTCCTCCCATCGACGCTACTCTGAACGGCATCACCGCCGTGCTGCTGGCCGTCGGACACAATTTCATCAAGCGCGGAGAGGTTCTGAAGCACCGCGCGACGATGATCACTGCCTTCGTCATGTCCTGCCTGTTTCTCGGCTGTTATCTCTACTACCACGTCCACGTCGGCTCGGTTCACTTTCGCGGGCAAGGGTGGTCGCGGCCGGTCTACTTTTCGATTCTGATTTCGCACACGATTCTTGCCACCATTGTCGTGCCGCTTGTTGTGATCACTCTGACCCTCGGGTTGCGAAGTAAGTTCGAAGCGCATCGCCGCATTGCCTGCTGGACTTACCCCATCTGGATGTATGTCTCTGTGACCGGCGTGATCGTGTACCTGATGCTCTACAAAGTCTTTGCCTGACACGATTTGCGGCACTTCCCTTACACCAAAGAGCTAAGCGAGTCACCTAGAAGTACCTAGGGAATTTTCGCGCCACACCTAGACCCGTCGCCCGATATAGCCAGAGTAGAAGCAAACCTACTGTCATTTCAGTCAGTTGCAATTTTCTATCTGAAGGGGTTCAGGTGGGTATTTCTAAGGTTTTCATTAAATTCAGCGTGGCTGCTCTGGCCATCGCTTCGATCGTTGGCTGCGGCTCCGGCGGAGCCAAGCCGTTCTCAGCCAGCACGGCAGTCGCGGGCAGCAACACCGGTTCGAGCACAAGCACAAGCGCGAGCACAGGAAGCGCATCTTCGAGTACGAGTACTTCGACTACGAGCAGCGCGCCAGCTCCTGCTCCGAGCAGCGATCCCACTCCTGCGGGAGCGACGGTAATCGGCGGAATTCAGAATCAGCAAGGCTGGCAGCAGTGTGGCGGGTGCGGAAACGTTGGCGGTACGGGACAAGGTCCCGATTACCACATGACGCAAGGCATCTCGAACCCGAGCCTCAGCGGACACGCAGCCGACTTCTTCGTGAATGGCGGCCCTGCATATACCGGCGGCTACTACTTCATCGAACAGCCCACGTTGCCGAATCCGCTCACCTACTTGCGTTATGAGTTCGACATGTACATTCCTGGCCAGTATGCGAATACTCCCCAGGCAATCGAGTTCGAATGCCAGCAGACGGTGAGCGGCAACACCTACAACTTCGCCTGGCAGGCCGACTACGACTCGAACAGCTGGCGCGTGTTCAACTACACCACCAAACAATGGGAGCCGACCGGCATTCCCTTGCAGCGCTTCGCGCCAGACACTTGGCACCACATCGTCTCGACTTACCACATCGCCGGAACGCAAGCGATCCATGACACACTGATCGTCGATGGACAAACCTACAATGCGAATATCTCGCACGAAGCCACGCAGACCGGTACACGGCTGGAGTTCACGAATGGCTTCCAGGTTGACCTGAACGCAGCCAGTACGCCGTATCACGTGTTCGTGGACAAC
>DATEMI010000010.1:0-7299 GCA_035275665.1 Terriglobales bacterium
CTCAACAACAAGCTGTGCCTATTGGTGCATTTCTCCTCCAGCTCCGCTTGCTTTGGGCTGGTTCTTCATCATCGCGACGTTCATGATGTGCAGTGAGTTATCGGGATATACGTGCGCTTTCAATCTCACGTGATGCCCCTCATGGCCTTTCAGCACTTCAGGATTTTTCACCGACATCACACTTTTATCCTTGTCATTGACGATAACCAAGGGCTCGCCGGCTTCCTCGCATTTCTTGACGCAATCTGCATCGTGAGCTGCCGCGCCACATTTTGCGTCGCTGACCACTCCAGTAACCGTTTCCAATTTGCCGTTCTTGGTGTTTGTCTTGTCGTTCGCCGCAAAAGCTAACGAACTCATGGCGAACAGGGCAACAAATACGAAAAGCTTCTTCATCTGACCTCCTCGATGTTTGTAAGTCACGGCCGGTGTATCGCCCTGCCGATCCAACTTCTTCCAACAATTCGCGCGCTTACTTCCCAGGCGCGCGGAGTGAAGGAGATCCCATGACGAAGGATCTGGAGAAACATTATGCTCCTGACCAATAGGGATCACCGACTATAGCTGCCACCGGCATGAGAGCGCATCGTAGTCATGATCTCCCACATTTGTCGAGAGTGCGGAATCTGCGTTAAACATCAACACGCTACATGCGTCTACCAACGGTCACGAATAAGCCTCCTTCATGTGCCAAGGTGCTGATCCAAGCAAGTTGTGCTAGCCAACCTTCAGGCCGCCAGTTGTCCGATGCAAATGCAAAGAGATCTTCCGAATCATCCCCTATCAACGCACTAGGATACGTTCGCACGTACTCCACATCATTCTCGCGGAACCAGTTCTGAACTTCAGCCAGCGTATGGCGGTGCTCCTCGGGATGCTGATATTGATCGCGTATCCATGCCTCGCGCCGCGAGGATTGATTCTCGCGATCGCGGAGAACTGGATCGAACGGAATAAATCGGTACCCAGTTAGTCGCGCAACCAAGCGGCGCATCCGATGTGGAATGCGCGCGAATACGTTATACAGGCCGAGCACGATCATTCCGCCCGGACGTGCGAGCTGCGCGATTCTTGCAAATGATATTCGAGGATCCGAGGTGTGATGCAGCACCCCCGATGAATACACCACATCGAATGAGCCTTCCCGAAGGCCCGGGCAATGAAGGTCGGTTTCGACAAAGAGTACACGAGATAGCCGAAAACGCCGCGTTGCTGCGGCGCCGAGTTCCAGAGACCTGCGCGTGAGGTCCGCTCCGATTACCACTCGATGTGCGCGGGCGAGATACAGGCACATCTGTCCAGTGCCACAGCCGATGTCTAAGACTCGTGCGTCAGGGGGAATTGCTCGATTTAGAAGACGTGCAAAAGCGCTCCGTTCTGCGCGTGCATTCAGCCACGTAAGACTGTCGCTGGGAGGATAGCCGGGAAACGGAGTCTCGTCATAGAAACGTCGAACTACATCAACGCGTGCGTCGCCCGCGAAACGTAAATTGGGAATACCGTCTGGGGCGTCATAATGTTTGGAGCAGCTTCGACATACCCAATCTGCTGCGAGTTCGCCGCGACAAAGCGGACACGCAAGCAGCTCCAGAAACTCTTGCACTGCTTACCAGATGGAGTAAATGAACGGAGCGAGCGCTTCTACCGTGACAGCTAGAGTAAGGATGATTCCGCTCACGCACAGAAAAATAGCCAACGGTGTAAGCCAGCGCTTGTCTGATCCACCTCGCCACAATCCCTGAGCCAATTGCCTGGTCGAACTCAGCGTGCTCCCGAGGACGATGAAACCCCGCCGCATGCGCCCACGTTTCTTGATCACGCGACTGCCTCCTTTGTTTTTGAAGATGTGGATTCGGATTTCATGAGCCGCGTACTCCCGGCGATCAAGACATCGATTCCCGATCGCAAAAAAGTCGAGTACCCCTCGACCACGCGATTGACAATAGGTTCTCCAGCCAGGTTGAAAGATGTATTGAGAAGCACCGGTATCCCGCTACGTCGCTCGTATGCTAAGAGCAAGTCATAGAGCCGCGGAGCCATCGCACGCTCCAGTGCCTGCAACCGTGCCGTGCCATCCACATGTGTGACTGCTTCCAATCGCGATCGCCACTCTGGCCGAACTCTGAACACTCCCGACATGAATCGTGCCAACCGCGTTGCGCCCGGCGGCAATTCGAAATAACGATCGGCCACTTCAACCGGCACCACCGGCGCGAACGGACGGAATTCTTCTCTGTACTTAATTTCTCGGTTAATGCGATCGCGCACTGCTGCAGAGTGCGGTGCGGCGAGAATGCTGCGATGACCGAGTGCTCGTGGTCCAAACTCCAATGCTCCATCCATCCAGCCGACGATACGATTTGCAGCAAGATCGTCTGCGGTCTGCTCGATGAGCGCGTCGTCGTCATCATTGCTCTCATCAAACGCGTGGCCGTCTTCGCCCGCGAGCCGCGCAAGCTCTCTGCCGTCGATCGATGGTCCCCAAAATGGATGATCCGGCAATTCGCGATCGACATTCCCGAAATGGATGCGATCGGCATAGAGCGCCGCTCCGAGCGCGCACCCGGCATCCCCCGGAGCTGGCGGAACGAAGACGCGCTCGAACCCCGACTCGGCGAGAATTCGCGCATTGGCAACACCGTTCAAGGCCACGCCGCCACCCAGACAAAGGTCGGTCAATCCCGTTTCCTGGTGCAGCGTGCGAGCTATATCAACCAGCGTATCCTCGAGGACTCGCTGCACACTGGCTGCACAGTCGGCAAAGCGTTGGCCCTCGGAAGTCTCAAGATCAATTGGGTCGTAAGAATGTCGCGGTGGTCCGAAGAGTTCAACAAATCGTGAAGAATACGATGACTTGGCCGTGGTGTGGAAATCGAAATAACTGAGATCGAGCTTGAAAGCGCCATCATCGGTGCGCTGAATTAGCTTTCTAACCTTATCCACCATCGTGGGCCGGCCATAGCCCGCAAGCCCCATCACTTTATACTCGCCTTCGTTGACAGGAAAACCTAAATAGGCTGTGAAGGTTGAGTAGAGCATCCCGAGCGAATGTGGGAACTTGATTTCGCGATGCAGAGTGATGTTTGTCTTCCCGCTCTCGAAGCGCTTTCCTTCTCCGATCGAGAGCGTCGCCCACTCGCCAACTCCGTCTGTGGTCAAGATTGCGGCACGGCGTGTGGGCGCGGTGAGAAAGGCCGTAGCAGCATGCGACTGATGGTGCTCGGTGAACAGGATCTTGTGTCCAGGCACGCCCAAGTGCGACGAAATGATTCCGCGTACCCATACTTTTTCTCCCAGCGAATTCTTCATCGCCCCTGGAAAGGCACGCCAGGAACGCGGGAAAGAGCGCAAGGCGCACGTGAGAATGCGATCAAACTTCAGCATCGGGCGCTCATAGAAGACGACAGCATCGAGAGCCTCGGGCTCAACACCCGCGTACTCCAGACACCACTCGATCGCCTGCAGCGGGAATGCCGCATCGTTCTTACGCCTGGATAGTCGCTCCTCCTGAACGGCGCAGACCGGCAGACCGTCTATAACCAGCGCCGCTGCAGAGTCGTGGTAGTGTGCTGAGATTCCCAGAATTTTCATTTTCAGTACTGTCTATTTAGCCAACCGTTGCGGTTGGGTGAAATCGGATTCCAGCCAGGCTGCTCCCGTCGTGCGGCACGCTTGGCGAGCCACGCAAAAGGCGGCAGCAAAACGAAATACTGAACAACCAGGAAGAGAGTTCCCAATACCCCTGCAATTGCAGTGGCAATCCGCAGATATCCCTTCCAAAGACGGCTTAGGCGTGCTCGCCATATGTGCCGTCTGTGATGTTGCGGTGAGATCCTGGCCAGTTGCGTAAGTGTGTAGCTCATGTGAAACACTTCGTCGTGCAGAATTTCCTCGAAAATTTCGCAGGTCGGCTGATCGCTTCGCAACACATCGCGGTAAACAGTAAAGCGGCTCGCGGCAGCTTTTTCGGATAAGTGCAGAAAAGCGAGTAACTCTTTGTCCGACTCATCTTCAACGTTCAGGTCATCGAGACCATGTCCGCCAGGCGCGAACCAGTCAGCTTGAAATGTCGAGTCCGATCGGGATGAAAGTGCATGCAGAAGATCTGTTCCGCGCCGGCGAAACATTTCACCATGACGGTACTCGTCAATGGCGTGCTTCAGGTAGAGGCGACGCAGGAGCGGATCAGGAGTCATCTCCGCGGCCCGCAATATATCGTGCCCACCATCAGTTTCTGTTTGTCCGAAGCGAAGCAGCTTTTGCACGCGTCGCTCGCTGTCGCCCCACACCCAGCGGTGGATGGGCGCGAGCATCCGATCGAATCCTGTGGGACGAAAATGCGCTAATGATGACTGCATGACGGCCATCCAATATACGCGCTCCTGCAGATCGAAAATGTCACCAGTTCGTCACCGTGAACTTTTCGTCCCAGTCTCTGTGCCGAAGTTAGGCTTACATCCGTGAGATCGATATTGAATTTCGGGGTGAGTCATACCTTCGTTATTCGAATTCGAGCAGCTATCAGCAGTGTGCCAAGTCCTTTGGTTCCGTTGACAAGCCAAAACAACCACGGCACAGTAAGTCGCAAGATTAAAGGAAATTCGATAGATGGCGAAGTGTCCTATTTGCGGCTACGATGTGCGTACCCCGTTGTTCCTGAACCTGGACGGCTGGGCACATCTCACTTGCGCTCAATGCAACGCGAGACTCGAAATGAAACCGCCGCGCTCTGTTGTGTTAGCGCCACTCATGGCGCCCTTGTTTGTGCTCGCGCGACAGGGCCGCGTCTTCGAGGTCATTGCTTTCGCTTTTATGGGCGTAACCATCTGTCTTTTGCTAGTGGAAAGCTTTCATCCTAAAGTCCGCCTGAAGACAAAGCCGAAACCAAAACCTGCTGTACGGCTAGACATCTAGTACTCTCGCAGATTAGGAGACTATCGGCTTTTTGCTTGGAGCCGAGCGGCGATAGCGTTCGCAATTGCGCGAGCGGCGCGCGCGTTCGGATGCCTGTCCCAAGGCAAACGCCACGATGAATCGATTTCGATGAACAGGTAAGGCAAACCCGCATCGTCGAGAATCCGATGCCGCAACGCCTGCTCCTGCTGATCTTCGTTGCCAAACTGGAGCACCGCGAGGATCGGCGTCGCACCATGCGCGCGTGCTAGCTCGTTAGTTGCGCGAAATACTTCTTGGGTGACGGTGACGCCGCGATCGACTGTTTTGTCAGCTCGGTAGGGTACGATCAACTTCGCAAGTGACGCAAGCCGCGAGCGGTTTTCTGGTGGCAGCCACACGAGACCGGGCCCGAGATGCGGTCGATCCTGATCGAGGTTTCGGCCGAATAGGTCGGTCATGAATAATGACACAACAGCGACGGGTTGCCGAAAACGCGGCAGCTCCGCTTTTAACCTCATGTAGGCCTGATCATTGCCATAGCCGTGGACGGCGAAATTCGCGGTCTGCATTCCCAAAATCGCACCAACTTGGGCCGGTATGCTCTCCTCCCATGTGAGCCCTTCGCCAAACATCACTGACTCCCCAGTGAATATAACGGTGGGACGCGTAACGTCGACGGGTTTGTCGAGACGCTGTACGCGATAGCCTGCCGCATCGATCGCGTAATCGATGACGCGTCCTCCGATGGTTTTGTGGCCGGTGCGTCCCGGAACCCACGTCCACCCCAGTCCGGGATCTGGCTCGCGACGAGGTTCCTGATCTGCCGACAGCCACTCTACGGGTCGAAGGTGTACATATCGAAGCAGCAGGTCGCTCGCTCCGAGGGCCAAAACAATCGCAATGAAAATCTCTAAAGTGCGCGTGGGCGTCTGCGCCGCGAAGCGTCCAACGCGCGGTCTCGCTACAAATAGAAACCAGGCTCCGAGAATCAGCATGACAACTCGGGCGCACGTTTCCAGCACCACGTAGGTGTGGCGCGGCAAGAAAAAGGATGGGACGAAGTGCTTGTCTAACCAGTATTGGTTCGCGACGACTACACAGACCAGGAGTGCGGCTCCAATGGACGAGACCACGATCTCGGCAGCCAATCGCGCTCCCAGCGATGTACTCCGACGCGGTTGAAGCGCTGCTGCGCGTGCAGTATGTCCCATGAGAAGTGGAGATTATGGTTGAAGTGTCACGATGTCAAAATCGATCCTGACTTCATCCTTGACCTTGATCGTGCCACCTCCGATGCTGATCGGCTTAATTCCGAAGTCAGTCTGCTTGATCGTTGCCGAACCGCGATAGTGGGATTGTGTGCGCACGACACTTACATCGATGGGCCGCGTTTGCCCATGCAGCGTCAGGTTACCCTTGACTGAAAAGTTGTTGCTGTTCTTCTCCTCCACTCTAGTAGAGCGAAAACTTATCTCGGAATAGCGATCCGGATCGAGCACGTCCGGACTGAGCATTTTTTCCTGCACTTGTGAGCGCTTGTCTGCGCTGAGGTTCGGATCCAGAACTCGCATCCGGCGAACGTCAATCTTGAGCTCCACAGTGCGTGCAGCTTCGTTCACCGCACCCGACGCGATCGGCGCCTGTATTTCATGGTTGTCCCCAGCAAAGGAAAATAAGCCGGAACGATAGACGTGAACGGTCATCGTAGAGTGTTCGACATCGATCGATGCGGACCCAGCAGACCTGGTGACCTGGGCAGACAGAACTGCTGAAACCGCGCTGATGAAGAACAGAATTATGGAGCAGCTGCGATCTCGCAGCACACCTCCAATTGCCAGAACGTCAGAATGTTTCATTCAATTTGCACTACCAATTCAGGAGTTAATGCGTGAAGTTCCCTACAAATGTCAACGTTCTGTCAGACCGTTGTCAAAACATCGTCGCAACATTCATCTTTGGTTTGACCGAAAGATCCGCGCGCGATTTTCGCTCGGTAGCGACGGAGATTTTCTTTCTCACGGCAGTTGCCAGTGCGAGCGAAGGCGCTGGTATTCAGCTTTGGGAAGCTGTACCAGAACGGAACGAACGCTGCCGTCCGCCCAGCGGACGATCTCCTCGATGTTCTCCGCCGACATCGCCGTGCAGCCCGCGGTGCCGCTTGACGGGCCACTCCACTGATGCAGGAAGACGCAGGAGCCATCGCCGCGCACTGGATGATCCATGTTGTAGTTGACCACTACGCCCCAGCGGTATTGCGGGACCGAGCGCATCTTCTCCGAGCTCTTCCAATCCACTTGATCCACCTGCGTGCGATCGACAATTTGCGCGTAATGCCGTGAGTTCGGATCGTCCACGCACTCAATCGCAGGCGTCAGGGGGATGTACATGCGCGAGCCCGGCAAC
>DATEMI010000011.1:0-5575 GCA_035275665.1 Terriglobales bacterium
GCGGTGATCACGCAACCGATGTACAACCTGCTGGCACGCGGCATCGAGCAGGAATGGCTGCCGATGACCAAACACTACGGTTTGTCGAACATCGTCTATAACCCGCTAGCTGCCGGCCTGCTTACAGGCAAGCACCAGATGCAGACGGTCACCCCGGGCACACGCTTCGACAACAACAAGCTGTACCAGGACCGCTACTGGCACAAGCAGGACTTCGAAGCCGTTGAGAAACTCAAAACTATCGCCCACAAATCCGGACGCTCTCTGATCAGCATCGCCTTCAACTGGCTGCTCAACCACACGGCAAGCGACTGCGTCATCCTCGGCGCATCGCGCCCGGAGCAGCTCGCTCAGAACCTTGCAGCCTGCGAAGAAGGACCATTGCCGGAAGATGTTGTGAAAGCCTGCGATGAAGTGTGGCAAGAACTTCGCGGGCCGATTCCCGTTTACAACCGATAGCAACTTGAGAGTAGCTGGATTCACGAGATCGCATCTCTGCATTCCCAGGTTTGGCATGGGGAGGCCCTTGCTGATGTCTCTTATGCTGCAATATGCGCCTGGTGCGATACTGGAGTGAGGTCTGCAGAGGTTCGTAGATGTCGGTTCTAGTAAGAAACAACGTGAAGGTTTGTGGTCAAGGGAGCGAGGCGATCATGTTCTCGCACGGATACGGGTGCGACCAGAACATGTGGCGCTACGTTGCGCCGGCTTTTGAACGCGACTACAAGGTCGTTCTATTCGATCACGTTGGCGCGGGCAATTCAGACGCGACCGCATTCGACCGGCGCAAGTATCAGACATTGAGTGGATATTCCGACGATGTTTTGGAGATTTGTCATGAACTCGATCTGCGAAAGGTTACCTTTGTCGGCCACTCCGTCAGTTCAATGATCGGCGTATTGGCCGCTATCCGGGAGCCCGAGAGATTTGAGAATCTGGTCATGGTAGGGCCCTCCCCGCGTTATATCAACGACTCTGTCTACGTCGGAGGATTTGAGCGGAACGAGATCGACGGCTTGCTCGATATGCTCGACCAGAATTATCTGGGATGGGCATCTGCCATGGCGCCTGCCATTATGGGTAATTCTGATCGTCCGGAGCTTGCCGCCGAGCTCGAAAACAGCTTCTGCCGCACCAATCCGCAGATCGCGAAGTTCTTTGCCCGGGTCACTTTTCTCTCCGACAATCGCAGCGATCTGAGCAAGGTGCGCACTCGAACCCTGGTGCTGCAATGTTCGGAAGATGTGATCGCGCCGCTCAGCGTGGGTGAATTTGTTCATCAACAGATTTCCGAGAGCGAACTGGTTATCATGAAAGCAACCGGACACTGTCCGAACCTGAGCGCGCCGGAAGAGACCGTTCGAGAGATCAAGAGATTCCTTGCGTCGGCTCCCGTTTCGGCAAGAGTTTCCTTTGCCTCGTGATCACCGAAGTTGAAATCGCGGCGGCGTTAGAGCTCTTTGAAGCTGCGCCCTGCGCTTACTTGTTCACTTCGCTTGACGGAACCATTACGAAGGTGAATGAGACCTTTCTGCAGTGGACCGGATATACCAGCTCCGATCTGCTTGATCGGAAAAAATTCCAGGATCTGCTCACCCGCCCCTCCGCCATCTTCTACGAGACACATTTCTCGCCGCTGCTGCAGATGCAGGGTTTCATAAAAGAAATTACCGTTGACTTTGTGTGCGCAGACGATTCTCACTTGCCGGCATTGGTGAACTCGAAGATTCAGAAAGACCGGTTCGGGAACGGCGCTCTCATTCTCAGCAGCATCTTCGATATTCGCGCTCGCCGGAAATATGAGCGCGAGCTCCTCCTCGAACGACGACAGGCTGAACAGTGGGCACTGGTAGTCGAGAACACCAGCGATGCGATTATTACAGCAGATGCGGAATCAGCGCTTACCGCGTGGAATCGTGGTGCCGAAGCCTTGTTCGGCTACAACGCAGTGCAGGCATTGGGCAGAAGCTTTCGTGATTTGGTTATGTCGCAAGATAGCGTTCAGGACTTTGACAAGGCTCTTCATACGCTCCGTTCAGGCGAGTCTGCCCAGTACGAGGCCACCCTCAAAGATAAAGAGGGTGCGTTGATCCACGTGTCAATGAACATGACGCCTCACATCGAGCCCGTCGACGAATACAAAGGCTTCTCTGCAATCATCAGGGACATTCGTGCGCGAAAACGCTCGGAAAAAGCCAGCCAATTGGCTCGTGACCTGGAGCTGGCGAACCGCCTCGCACATGAAATTAATAATCCGCTGCAGGCAGTCGTCAATTGCATGGCCATCGTTTCGCAAAATGCAGCCAACGAATATGTATCGATAGCCGAACATAATCTGAAGCGCATCGCTAAAGTGATCAGCGGTCTAGTCGCGGTAACCCGCAGTTCTTCGTAACCGATCAGTTGTAATTCCACCGATGAGCACTCAAGGCTTTGCGGTTTTGCGGTGGGAACCGACCCGATTGAGGTTCAGCTCAGATTCGGGAGGGTCAAAGTTTTGGAACGCGGGGTTGGAACCTGACGAAGGCCCAGAGTAAAGGAATAAACCAGCCTGTCACCGGCAGCAACGCCACGACCGTCATCGGACCCCACGCTTGATGTTCCATCCTGAGCCAATCGCGCGAGAGCCAAATCCACAATAGCGCGATGCTGAACCAAATGCCGGAGACCAGAAACAACGTTCTCGGACGTTCGTTGTTAACATCTCACGCCTCCATAACAGCAACATCGTAGCCGTGCAGTGAATGCTGTTGATAGCGGCGCTCGTCACAGGTCAAAGGCGAATTCAAGAAAACTAGAGAAGTAAAGCAAGGTGACGAGGCATTCGAAGATGCACATTGAGATACTAGAAGGCGACCGTCCAGGGATCGATTACCGAAATAGGAAGATCGTCGAAATGCGTCTTGTTGCGGGTGACCAGCGCCGCATTGGAAGCAAGAGCTATTCCGGCGATCATTGTGTCTCTCAGTTCTACCGGGCGTCCCGCTTTTTTTCTCGCAGCCATGAGATCTGCGGCGTGTTCGGCAGCACTGATCTCGAAACCGGCAATTCTCCGATCAAGCGTTTCGATCACTAACGTCTCGAGCCGCTGCATCAATGTCGAGCGTTTGCGGCCAAGAGCCATGATCTGCAAACCGTAATAGAGCTCAAGCAGGGTGATCGAGGTAGTCCAGATCGATGAACGAGGTTGCCGGTCAAGCCAGGTAATAACCTCTTTATCTGCTGGATGGCGCATTAACGCGGAAATGACATTGGTGTCGAGAATGATCATTCGTCGAAGCTGACCGGCTCAATCGCCTGACCCCGCAGTTCGGGAATTTCTGAATCCAGGCGGCAATCAGCGAACAGACGAGCAATAGCGGTCCCCAGACCACCGGCGGCCTCGGTGTTCTCCTTGACGGCATTGCGCAGTATGTCGCGGACCTCGTCTTCCATACTGCGGCCGTGGCGTAGCGCGCGCTTTTGCAGACGGCGCTTAACCTCCGGCTCCAGATTGCGGACTACAAACTGTGCTTTTACAGTTTTGCGGGCCATAACCCTTCGATGATATCACGATATCGTAAACAATCAGCGCAGCTTGAAATCAGTCGAACAAAAATTCACCTACTGCCCCTCTATCTAAAGTTCAGGCAGAACAGGTTCTTTGTAAAACTGGCCGAGATTCGCGTAGGATTGCCAGCCAATTAGCCAAATTCGGATCAGTGTGCGGTCCGCAGCGGGAGGTAATTGTGGCAAAGGTGGAAGATGGCGATCGGGATAAGAGGATCGAGGACTTGAAACGCCGTGCAGAAGAGCTTTGTGACGGTCAGATGGAGGTGGGAACAATGGACGACTGCCCGGCGGAATTGGAAGAGTCATTCTGGAAGTACGTGGTGGACTACGAGGAAGCTCCATTGACCACGAACTTTCAGCAATTGGAGGAGGCTGGCGTATCGCTACCGGCGCCGGATTCGCTCAACGACGAGGAACTCACGGCAAAACTTTGGGAGGTAATCCATAAGCTCGCGTTACTTCGAGTATTTATCGAACAGACCGATCATCTTAGCGACCGCGAGCTCTATACACATCTCTGGACCGATTCACTACGGGAAGAAGCCCCGATGATGGCGGCGAATGCAAATGGAGCGTGGCACATCCAAATGCTCGGCGGCTGCAGCGACGAAGACAATCAGCTCAATCTCAAGTATTACGCTGATGAAGCTTGGCGCCAGCAGTGGCACAAAGATTTCCCCGATGATCCCATTCCCGCACATGAAGACCTGCCTTACGATCGTGACCGACTACTTCCCAAGCCGGACTACGATCTGCCCGTCGGTGGGGAGCCCAACTAGGTGGGGAGCTCAACTAATGGATTTGGAGATCCCCTTCAATCGTGAACATTGCGCTGGCTTTTGCCGAAGGGGATTGCAGCGGGCGGAAGTGGTTGAAAATCTGGTCGGGGCGGAGGGATTTGAACCCACGACCCTCTGCTCCCAAAGCAGATGCGCTACCAGGCTGCGCTACGCCCCGACTAGTTCGATTGTAACTTACCTGGTTTGAGAACCGGCAATCGAAGCACGCGCCCATATCGAAGCGGTTTCGGGGCCGGCTGGGATTCATGCCCGGATAGCGGAATCCTTTATGAAATCAACTACTACTCTCTCTGCCCAGCGCCCGTCGTAGCCATTGGGCGAGGATAGAAACGCGCAGTGGCCGCCGTTGCGAGTTTCGATAAAGCGAATTGCTGGATTGGCGACCAGCTTGGCCCTGGTTTCAGGCAGGATGCGGATGAAGGGATCATCCTCAGCATGAAGCACCAAAGTGGGAACGCGGATCTGTTCTAAAACGCGAGCTGCTGCTGCGCGGTGATAGTAGTCGTCGGCTCCGGCAAAGCCTTCGTAGCGCGCGGTAATTTCGTGATCGAACTCACGGATACTGGCAAACCGGCGCAGATGCGCGAGATCGTACACGTCGGGGAATAGCATCGCCTTGCGCTGGTATCGTTTGCGCAGTCCGCGCAGGAAGCGCTGTTCGTACAGCCAGTTGCGCCAGGAATGCAGGGCGTCGGCCGAGGCGGCGAGATCCATTGCGGGAGAGACCGTCGCGAAGGCCTTCACTTGCCTCGGCGCGCGATCGCCCCATTCTCCCGCGAGTTTGAGCGCCAGATTGCCGCCCATGGAAAATCCCACAATGGAAATCTGCTGAAGACCTTCTTCTTCGATCAGCGCTTTCGCCACGGCGCCGACATCGGCGGAGAGCCCTGAGTGATACAGCGTCGGAGTGAGCGTCTCGGTATCACCGCAGTTGCGCATGTTCATGCGAACGACGCTCATGCCGGCCGCCCATGCCTTGCCGCCGGTGCCGATCACATATTGGGATTCGACCGATCCTTCCAAGCCATGGACGATGATGACGGTCATCGCCGCGGCTCGGTTGGTGTGCCAATGACAAACGCATTCGACCTGGATTTGCGCTCCCGAGCGGTGGGCATCGACCACGAAGCGGCGTCGCTCTCCCGGCGGCAGCAGATTGGTGCGCGGGAGAAAGTTGCCGGCGATGGTCTGCAGATGTGCGTGCCCGAGGCCTCGGCGAGGAG
>DATEMI010000012.1:0-2857 GCA_035275665.1 Terriglobales bacterium
ACGATAGTTTTTTCTCGGCACTCTGCTTCGCACCCGCTGCCAGCAAGAACCCGTAACCCCATCTCGAAACCAGAAATTACTCTTCTGTGTATCGCCTTCTCGCGAGTGTCAAGACGCTCCCCGCGAATCATGCGAATGAGACGGCGTGCCGCGCCAACACCGTACCTCAAGAGATCCAGAACCGACAAAGCGTTGTTGACATTCCTGCGCAATCACTGTGAGGCAATTGCGGCGATGGACTCCTTCGCGGTCCGCATGATCAGCTTTGGCTTGCTCTACCGCTTCTTCGTGATCGGACATTCTGCATTTCAATGTCACAAGGCATCCGAGCAGCATGTGGATCGTGCAGCAGCTTCGGCAGGCCTTCCTGTTTGACTTCACGCGACGCTTGTGGACAAAATCGAAAACGTATCGCTCCTTTTGATGCCGCAGCAGCACAGCAATCCGGGGACCTCATGGCAATGCGGCAGAAGAGAGGGCGGCCTGGTGACCTCCGGGACACGATGATCGCTGGTATTGTCCTTGCCTCGCTCGCTACCCTGGCAACAGGAAACGTATCCCACTTCCAAGATCTTTCGGTTCCGGTGGTCAACCCGTGGACAAATTGATTGCGAGTCGGGGTCGGCGATTTCATCTACTCGCCAGGGCACAAGACGCGACGTTTTGGTTCTCCATAAAGCTGGTAACAGATATTTTCCCGCATGGTGGTACCTCGACCGGGGATCCGATGTTCCGGACCAACATCGCGTGCGCTACGGGCTAGCCCAGACGGAGTCGCTGCAATCGCTCCAGTTCGCAAGCGTACGATTGGCGCACGTCAGCCCGTCGTGGTTATCCGAAACACGTTCACGATGTTCACGATGTTCACCGATCCAACTCGCGAATAACATAAGCGGCCTATTTTCTTTTACATTCGACTTCGATTCCGGGTGATCTCAGCCGACTTTGTACTGCTTGCAGAACTCACAATTGTTTCTTGAGAAGCCTTGCGGCAGCTCAACGTGGTATGCAGCGAACAGGGCGTGAACGTGCTCCAGTTCTTTCAATCCTATTACGATTTGCCAGCCGGTATTTCCGCGCTTACGATTGTTGAAGCCTAGCGAGACCATGATCCCGCCGACCTCACGCGAGCTTAACCGAAACCTCTGGCCTGTTGCCTCAAGATATTGGTTAACCATTTTTCCAAGGTCTCCCACCACGGGCCGCTTCCCCTGCTGCGGCAAATGAAACATTGTAAAGAGGCCTCCGAGAACTGCGGATTGGCTGCTTGAAAGCGGCGCGCGATAGGAATTTTCTTGTGCTTCCAATAGCTCAACCAACGTTTTACAGCTCTCGTTGTCGTCGCTCACTGGCAATGCGAGTGCTTCGTAGAGATCCCGCGTGCGCGAATGCAATAGGCTGGAGGCCTGTATCGTAGGTGCGGCAATCGATTTTATTTTCTCCAACCTGAACTGAAGGAACCGCTTTTGAAGATCGTCGGCGGTTTCCACGAACTTGGGGCTTGTTGGTCTCAATAGGTCGGTCCGGAACGTCTCGTACAGAGGAATTAGAATACAGCGACTGTTCAGTGCGGCATCGTCCGGTAATTCAACCCAAGAGATTACTTTGGGTCCGAATGTCTTAAACGACTCGTTTTTCCGCAACGCGACGACCTCACGCGTAGTGCCGGTTCTGAGCAAATGAAACAGGGCCCGTCTTTCTCCGGCCGTTCCCGTCTCATCAATCAGGAGTGTCAGCGTGAGCCGGTCACAAGCTCTATAAAATGCGGCCGAGGTAATGTCCGCGGTAAGCAGAGCGCGCCGGCACAGAAAGCTTAAGGCAGCCAATGCCGTCGACTTCCCCGCGCGAGGCAAACCGAACAAAGCAAGGTAGGGGGCAACTGGCAATCGTTCAATGAGCCACGTGCTCAGGACGAAATGGGCAAGTAGAAGAAGATTATCCTCGCTGATATCTAGACAGCGCCCCAAAAGATCGACCGTATCCTGTAGGAGCGAGAGCGCTGTTCCGCACTCTTTCACGCCTCGCGGAAGCCGCACGTGTCGAAGCAGGTTTGTGTCGCGCGGGATGGGCACGAAAATTCGATTTTCAACCTCGAAGCGGTCCTCAATTCGGACTTCGCCGTTGTTGAACACTGCCAGCTTGGTTGTTGAGGGATCCTGCGGGTCCTCAATAATTTCAATCTGCGTCCCGTCTTCCAGTTCCGCAGAAGCGGTCTCAATAGTCCGCTTCGGAACGGCGATCACCTGGGCCGGTGGTCGCGGAGTCATGACCCTGTAAGTGTTCAGTGCAGTAGCGGTCGGATGAGCTCCTCGCCCCACTGACTCCGGCAAGGATGTTGTATTGGCGCTAAATTCCGCGTTCGGTGTCGTCTTCATTTTATTTTCAGTTACACTCTGCACCGGCTTCATTGCGCTTGAAAAACAGTCTAGACTTTGCGCCTCTTTGCGCAACATCATGGTTTTCGGCCGACAGTTTACAAGATCCCACAGTCCGCTTCCCCCTTGCGAATCACTCATGGCCCGACAGCACTCAAAAATCGATTTCGCTTTATATTCGCCAGAATAGCAAGGACTGCGTGGAAGTCAATCAGAAATGGGCACAGACTTTAAGTGCAGATTTTGAATCCGTTAATCACTCCGGCGCGCTCGACAACCGATGAAGCGTAGTCGGGCGGGCGCGCTAATAAAATCGAATCCCAAGGTCACACATCTCACGCGCTTTCTCGCTCGCCAGTTAGTAACCAATCGATGCTCACATGAAAGCGCTGCTTTATCAGAAAAAGGACGTCAGCAGGGGGAGCAGCGACACCACGTTCATATTTTGAGAGTTGACTTTGGCTTATACCGAGGTCCTCAGC
>DATEMI010000013.1:0-11392 GCA_035275665.1 Terriglobales bacterium
ATTCTGACGAACCTCTGGAACAATGATCGCCGAAGCTGATCGCTATTTGCGAAAAGTCGAGACTACATAGTGCTCAGAGGTACGACGATCCTTCACACGAGCCGATCAACCGCTTATGGCGTGAGCAGATGCTCGCCGCTCGGGCTCAATGGCCACCTCTGCCCATCTTCGAGAATCCAATCTCATTCGAAAGCTCGGAGGGCACGGAACGATGAAAACTCCTTTCATGATCGGACGCCTACTCTTTGGCGGATTCTTTCTTTATAGCGGCATCAATCACTTCAAGCAGCGCGAAGGAATGTCGCAGTATGCGAAGGGGAAGAACGTGCCCATGCCGGACGTTGCAGTCGTGGCAAGTGGAGCAGCTCTGATCGTGGGTGGTGCCAGCCTGCTGCTCGGCATTAAGCCGAAGATCGGAGCGGCTGCCGTAATTGGATTCCTTGCCGGAGTTTCCCCGGTAATGCATAACTTCTGGAAACAAGAAGATCCGCAGCAGCGCCAGACGGAGATGATCCAGTTTTCGAAGAACATGGCCCTGCTCGGAGGCGCGCTCGCGCTGATGGGTGTCGAAGAGCCGTGGCCCGCGAGCGTCCCGGTTGCGCAACCAGAGCAGAGTTGGAGCAAGTCGCGCATCGCGGCATAGCTTAGAAGCTCGGCAAGTTAGGAGCTAAGCAGCTGGAAAAATCGAATAATCGATTCGATCCCACGATAGAAGTTCGGGATGTGGAACTTCTCATTGGGCGCGTGGAGATTATCGTCTGGCAGGCCGAACCCCATCATCACACTTGGGATTCCGAGATGCTTTTCGAAGTCAGCGACTACGGGAATTGATCCTCCGCTACGAATGAAGACAGTATCTTTTCCAAACACTTCCTTCATCGCCTGTTTCGAAGCCTGCACGTAGCGATTGTCGGTACGGATCACCATCGGGTCGGAGAGGTTGAGCTGCCGGATACTGATTTGAATTGCTCGCGGAGTAATCTGCTTCACGTAATCCGAAAAGAGCTTATAGATTTCGTCCGGGCGCTGATCCGGAACCAGGCGCATGGAGATTTTCGCTGACGCACGCGCGGGAATTACCGTTTTAGAACCCGCGCCGATAAAACCGCCGGGCATGCCATGAACGTCGAGCGCTGGACGCGCCCAGGTGCGCTCGGCGACTGAGTATCCGGGCTCGCCGGTCAGCTCCGTGCTGCCAACCTCTTTCTCTAAGTATTCCTTCTCGTCGAACGGCAGCGACTTCCAACTACTGAGTTCATCCTTTGTGGGAGAGACCACGCGATCATAGAAATGCGGAATGAGAATCTTTCCGTTTTCATCCTTCAACTTGGCAATGATCTGCGCGAGCGCAACAAATGGATTCGGCGCGGCGCCGCCGTACATTCCCGAGTGTAGATCGATTCTTGCTCCGCGCGCTTCGACTTCCGTGTAGATCATTCCCCGCAGACCTACGCATAGCGTGGGCAGATCGGGCGCATACATCTCCGTGTCGGAAACGAGTGCAAAATCAGCTCTCAACTTTTTCGGATTCTCGGCGACGAACCTCGCAATCGACTCGCCGCCGACCTCTTCTTCTCCTTCGAGCAGCAGCTTCACGTTGATAGGAAGCTTGCCTGCGCCGCTCTTCATCAGCGACTCAAGCGCCTTGAGATGCATGAACATCTGGCCCTTGTCATCGACGGCGCCGCGCGCATATAGGTTTTGATTACGCTCAGTCGGCTCGAACGGAGGCGTGACCCATTCGTTCAGCGGGTCCGGAGGCTGCACGTCGTAATGCCCATAGCAGAGCGCCGTCGGCTTGCCGGCAGCGTGCAGCCAATCGGCATAAACCAGCGGATGCCCGGAGGTCTTGATGACTTCGACGTGCTCGAGTCCTATCGCGCGCATCTGCGCGGCAAGGAATTCGGCCGCCCGCTCGATGTCGGACTTATGCTGCGGCAATGTGCTGACGCTGGGTATGCGCAGGAGATCCTTAAGCTCGGAGAGGAAACGAGGCTGATTCTGACGCGCGTAATCGAGAGCAGGCGAGGACATCACGAGGAGTATACAGAACCAGCGACGGTAGTCGCTGGGGCAGCCGCGTGGTTTGCGGCTGCTCTCAGGGCGCATATCGTATCGTGCGACTCGGAGCTGGCCATGCGGCCATCTCCCACCCACCGCCTGCCGGCGCGGGTTCCGTTAACGCTTTACCGTCATGTTCTGCGCAGCTTCGTAGCCTTCATCGGTCAGCGTCTTCTGAGCCGCAGCGCGGATCTTCTGCTCGTCGGCGTCTCTGGGCGCGTCGCAGTAGCGGCGGATCACCTCTTCTCCCACGATGATTCTCACCAGCCACTTCTTCTTATCGTTGTCCCAGGAAACTTCCACTCGATCTGCGCGCATGGGCTTGCTCCTTCGGCATGGCAATATACCACTGCTCTGCTATGGCGCGAATCATGGCTAAAATGGCTGCATGAGTCGAGTCATTCTAGGCGTTCTTTTTGCGGCCACACTACTTGGGGCTGTAGGAGCGCGTGCTGATGAAAATACCGAGCGCGCTGTGTGCGTGCGCTCTGCCAACCTCTATTTATCTCCTGATACCAACAGTCAGAAACTAGCAACGGTCGACCGGGGACGAGAAGTCGCCGTCCTGGAGCACAGTGGATCGCGGTGGGTACACGTCCTGGCTTCGCTTGGAGAGGCGCGGGACGCCTACGGCGAAGGTGAGCGCGATGTCTCCGGCTGGATGCTCGATAAAGGGCTAGTGCGCAAAGCTACTCCGAACGGCGACCAAATTCTCTTCGGCGAGGCCGCCGATTCGGAGGCAGAAGCCGAACGAAGAGGAGGTCGCAGAGGAGCGGACAAAGATGCTCTACGTCTCTACTACCGCGTAGCCGAATACTTTCCCAATTCGCCTCTGGCGGGCGAGGCGGCGTATCGTTCCGCTGATATCGCTTGGCAGCTCGATGTTCAAGACATGAGGTCGCGGCCATCAGCAAAAGAGAAAGATCCCTACATGCGACATCAGATGGACGAAGATCAGATGAAGAAAGTAGAAAAGAAATATCCCAACACTAAATGGGCCGACTTGGCTGCATTCGATCTGATCGATAACAAACTATGCGGCGACTGGGAAGGCGATCCGAAATGTCCGGAAAAAGAATCATCGATTTACGAGAAATATGTCGAAGAGCATCCGCAATCGCCGAAGGCTGCTGAAGCTCTCTACGATGCGGCCTGGAGACAGTCGGCGCTGATCGAGATCTACACGGAGCGCAATGACGGGAAGAAGGCCGACGAGAGCCGTGCGAAGGCGTTGGAACTGGCACAGCGCGCCTCACAGCAGTATCCGAATTCCGACTATGCCTACCGCGCACAGCGGCTCATTTTTCTGCTACAACAGAAAATCCCAACTTACGGAAACGTAACCGACTGATCCACCCGGAAAGGACAGAGATTGCCCGTTTACCAGGCGGTTGTGCTCGCAGTCGTGCAGGCCTTCGGCGAGTTTTTGCCGATTTCTAGTTCCGCTCACCTGATTCTCACCCGCTGGTTCTTCGGTTGGAGCGAACTCGATCCGGCTATGGACCTGACTTTTGACGTGGCTCTGCACGCCGGAACGTTACTTGCGGTGCTCATCTATTTTTTCCCAACATGGATCAATGTCATCGTCGCCGGTTTCGGAGGTCGGGCTCCGATGTCTGCTGCCAGCGCCGGTTTTGGAAATGTCGATGACGCGGAGAGTGGACGCGATCGTCTTCTGTTCTGGTGGATCCTGCTGGGCACGGTTCCTGGAGCGATCGTCGGCAAGCTGCTCGACAAATATGCCGAGCTGAAGTTCCGCGAGAACTACCTGCTCATCGGCTGCATGCTCGCGGTCGTTGGCTTTCTCATGTGGCTGGCCGACAGATTCGGAAGTAAGCGCAGACCAATCACAGGAATTAACGCGGTCGATGCACTTCTCATCGGCATCGCTCAAGCGTTTGCCCTGATTCCTGGCGTCTCCCGCTCAGGATCGACCATTACCGCCGGACTTGCGCGCGGCTTAAATCGCGAAGCTGCCGCCCGGTTCAGCTTCCTATTGCTGGCGCCAATCACGGCAGGCGCCGTGCTGCTGAAGGCTCATGCGGTCATGAAAGCCGGCGGGCTGCCACCCGGCATGAAGACCCCGTTTATCGTTGGCATTAGCGTATCTGCCGTTTTGGGAATGGCGGTGATAGCGTTCTTCCTGCGCTTCTTGCGCACCCACTCGCTAAACTTGTTTGTGATCTATCGCGTAGTGCTCGGGATTGTAGTAATTGCGCTGGCAGCGGCCCATTTCCACGCGACTCCGTGACCTTCGTGTTCGCTCCTCCGCAGCCGGAACCAAAGAAACAAACGTCGACTTCGGCCGTCAATCTGCGATAATCACTCTGCTCTGGCCTTTTCCGCGACAGCCGACGGGGATCTATCCCCGGCTGCGCCCAGGCCCAAATGAAAGCATTGCTTCGGCTATTCACGCCGACCCGGAACCGCCGCTTTAACGAGCTGATCGGCTTCTCGCTGATGGCTGCGGCGCTCCTGCTCTTTCTTGCGCTCGCTTCCTACTCGCCTCTTGATCCATCGCTGAACACCGCTGCTTCAGTCTTCTCCTCAGGCACGACCCACAACTGGATCGGACGCGTAGGCGCCGTCATCAGCGACTTGGCTCTGCAACTATTCGGTCTGGCGATGTTCAGCATCCCGATGATGATCGGCGCTCTCGGGCAGCGCTGGTTCCGTTCGCGAGAGGTAGCATCTCCGCTGGAAAAGCTGCTGGGCGCGACCATCCTTCTCCTTTTTGTTCCCGCGTTGATGGGATTGGTGCCTGGACATCTACGCTGGATGCATGCCATTCCGATTGAAGGTTTGCTGGGACGCATTGTTGGCGATTTCCTGATCCATTACTTCAACGTTCTTGGCGCATACCTTGTATCGCTCTCAGTAATTGCGGCAGCCCTGTATCTCTGCACGGCATTTTCTTTTACCGATGCCCACCTTTGGCTGACAACCCGCTTCGCGTTCGTTGGAGCAGCATGGCAGCGAGTTGAGGATTGGCGCGAGCGGCGAGAGCGAGCAAAAGCGGCAAAGGAGCTGGAGCAGCGTAAGGCCAATCGCCCCATGGTGACCAGCCAGCTCGTGCCCGCCAACAAACCTGCCGTTACGCATGTTTCCGATATATACGAGCGCGTCCAGCCGTCTAAGACCGGACTGGAGAAGATGGCGGAAGAGAGACAGGAAACAGTTCCTCAGCCCCAGCCTGCCGCGCAGCCTCAGCCGGCTGGGATTGAAGTTGGCGTTCGGGCCGATAGTGCTGCGAAAGCAAAAGCCAAAACCGTGCTGCCCAAAACCTATGGCAGCTTCCAGCTTCCGCCCAGCTCGATGCTGAAGCGTCCTGACGAGCAGCAGACCGTAAATGAAATGGAGCTGAAGCAGCACGCGCAGATTCTGGTTGAGAAGTGCGCCGAATTCGACGTTCACGGGACTATCACGCACATCAATCCCGGACCGGTAGTCACGACCTTCGAGATGAAACCCGAAGCGGGGGTGAAGTACAGCCGCATCACCGGCCTTTCGGAAGATCTCTGTCTGGCGATGCGCGCTGAGAGCATCCTCATCGAGCGCATGGCAGGGAAGAGCACGGTAGGAATCCAAGTTCCCAATACGGAACGCGAGACTATCTATTTGCGTGAGGTGGTCGAGTCACAGGGATTTCTCGATGCGCGGTCCCGTCTGACGCTCGCGCTCGGCAAAGACATCAACGGCCGCATCATGACGGCTGATCTGGCCACGATGCCTCACCTTCTCATCGCCGGTTCCACCGGCTCCGGCAAGAGCGTGGCCATCAACGCCATGATTATGTCGCTGCTCTTCAAGGCGACACCCGATCAGGTGCGCCTGATCCTCGTCGACCCCAAGCGCGTAGAACTCGGCAACTACGAAGGCGTGCCGCACCTCTATACGCCGATCATCACCGAGCCGAAGCTCGCAGCCGTGGCTCTGCGCAATGCGGTGCGTGAGATGGAGCGCCGCCTGAAGGTGCTGGCAGAAAAAGGTGTCCGCAACATCGATCAGTACAACAAGCTTTTTACCGAGGCCACTCCGGGACTCTTCGACGAAGAGACCGATCATAAGCCGCTGCCTTACGTGGTCATCATCATCGACGAACTCGCCGACCTCATGATGATCGATGGCAAGAACGTAGAAGAATCGATCACGCGTCTCGCACAAATGGCGCGCGCCGTAGGCATTCACCTGATTCTTGCCACTCAGCGTCCATCGGTGGACGTAATCACGGGACTCATCAAAGCGAACGTACCATCGCGCATCTCTTTCCGCGTTGCCACAAAAGTAGACTCGCGGACGATTCTGGACGCTAATGGCGCCGAATCTCTCCTCGGCCGCGGCGATATGCTCTTCCTCGCTCCCGGATCAGCGCGCGTGCAGCGCGTGCATGCACCGTTTGTGACTGAAAAAGAAATCGCACAGGTTGTCGAATTCTGGCGCTCGCAAGGCGAAGCCGAGTACGAGAAAAAGTTTCTCGAAGCTCCCAAGGAAGACAGCGGCGATGCAGAAGGCGGAGCCGAAGTCGGCGAGGACGAGCACGACGAACTCTACGAAGATGCAGTGCGCCTGGTTCTGGAGTTCGGCAAAGCTTCCACGTCACTCCTCCAACGTCGCCTCCGCATCGGCTATGGTCGCGCTGCTCACCTCATCGATCTTATGGAGCGCGATGGCATCGTCGGCGCAGCAGACGGTCCAAAGCCCCGCGAAGTACTCAAACGGCCTGATTGGATCGACGAAGTTGAGCAAGCGATGAGATAGCTCCGAGGCTTCGCGGCTCCGAAGCTCCTGCTGCGTTTACAATTCACTCAGAGACTCCCGGCCTTGTCCCTCAAGCATTCATCGCTGATTTACGACTGGAACAACGTTCCAGGAGCTGAGTTCAAGCCTGCCGGCCGGGTCATGCTAACCGACGAATCGCTGCGTGATGGTTTGCAGTCTCCCTCGGTAAGAGATCCAAGCATCGAAGAGAAGCTGCGCATTCTTCACCTCATGGAGAAGCTTGGCATCAGCTTTCTCGATATGGGACTGCCCGGTGCCGGGCCGCGAGCTTATGCTGACGTCGAGCGGCTCGCGCGTGAAATTCGCGACGCGAAGCTCAAGATTCGTGGCAACTGCGCGGCGCGCACGCACGAGAACGACATTCGTCCCATTTGGGACATTCAGCAGAAAGTTGGAATTCCGATCGAGGCAGCGACGTTCATCGGCTCAAGTCCCATTCGCCGTTATGCCGAAGATTGGACCGACGACTTCTTACTGAAAACTACCGAAAAGGCGGTGAAGTTCGCGCGTTCGATCGGGCTCGAGGTGATGTACGTTACCGAGGACACGACGCGCTGTGATCCCGAAACGATCAAGCGCCTTTACAAAACAGCAATCGAATGTGGAGCACGTGCGGTCGTCGTCTGCGATACCTGCGGGCACGTCACTCCTTCTGGTGTGGCAGCTCTCATCCGCTTCGTGGTCCATGAGGTAGTGAAGCCGAGCGGCGAGAAGATCCGGGTCGATTGGCACGGGCACTGCGATCGCGGTCTCGCGGTTGCGAACTCACTCGCGGCGCTAGCGGCCGGCGCCGAGTGCGTACATGCCTGCGCGATCGGCATCGGCGAACGCGTTGGCAATACGCAAATGGATCAGATGCTGGTGAATCTCAAACTCATGGGCGTGAATCCGTGGGCTGATCAAGATCTGACTGCTCTGAAGGAGTACTGCGAAACGGTTTCGTGCGCGACCGGTGTTCCGATCCCAAAGAACTATCCCGTAATGGGCGACGATGCATTTCGCACGGCAACCGGCGTGCATGCCGCTGCGGTAATCAAAGCTTTTCGCAAAAAGGATGTTGAACTGGCGAATACCGTCTACTCCGGTGTACCCTCGCATTACTTCGGCATGGAGCAGGTGATCGAGATCGGGCCCATGTCGGGCAAGTCGAATGTGATCTTCTGGCTCGAGCGCAAAGGCTTGCCGGCGGATGAAGAGACAGTCGAGCGCATCTTCCAAAAAGCCAAACAATCGAATCGCACGCTGCTGGATCAGGAAATTCTCGACTGCATCCCTGCAAGCAAGCGTCCGACCGTGGCTACGGCCGATTGATCGCATGAGTCCTTCCGGCCGCACCACCGAAGAGATCACCATCCCTCAGCAGATTGCGCTGCTCGCTTCTATGCGCGCTGTCCATGCAGTGTTCTCCTGGTTCCAGCTTCATGAGAACGAGCTGCGCAACCTGCAGCTTGAAGTGGCTCGTATTCCTGCTCCGCCGTTCGAAGAAGCCGAACGCGCAAAATGGCTTCAACAGAAGTTCTCCGCAATTGGACTGGAAGATGTCGAGATCGACGAAATCGGAAATGTCCTCGGCGTCTTTCCTGGGGTGGATCGAGAGCTTCCCGTCACAGCCATCGGGGCGCACCTCGACACCGTTTTTCCTCGCGGAACAGAAATTGAGATTCATGAAGAGCGCGAACGCATTTGCGGACCAGGGGTGAGTGACAATGCAGCCGGCCTCGTCGCTATGTTGGCGATCCCAATGGCTCTAAGCGAGGCGAAAATTCGTTCTGAATGCGACATCCTGTTCATCGGCAACGTTGGCGAGGAAGGAGAAGGAGACCTGCGCGGCATTCGGCATATTTTCGAGAAATCGCGCTGGAAAGACCGCATCGACGAGACCATCATCATCGATGGCAGCGGGACCGACTCGATCATCGGACAAGCCTTGGGCAGTCGGCGCTTTGAAGTCATCGTGCGCGGACCCGGGGGTCACTCCTGGAGCGATTTCGGCCAGCCGAATCCGATCGTCGCCGTGTCGCGCATAGTTTCCCGCTTCAGCCAGACGCCCCTGCCGCCATCCCCGAAGACAACCTTCAACTTCGGTGTCATCACCGGCGGCACATCCGTCAATTCGATTCCCGAAACAGCACAGGTCAGCATCGACCTGCGTTCGGTTGCAGCCGAAGAGCTTCGGCGGCTTGAAGACGAGCTGCGCGGCGTGATCCACACCGAAATTCCTTCTCGTGCGCGCGACGGTGGTCCGCCCAAGCTTACCTGCGAGTTGAAGAAGATCGGCGATCGTCCAGCTGGCGAGCTGCCTCACGATTCCCAGCTGCTCGAAGTATTTCGCGCCGTTGATGCTCATCTTGGAATCGCATCGCAACTGCGGCGCGCTTCGACCGACGCAAATATTCCGATTTCCATGGGCCTCGAAGCGGTTACGGTAGGAGCCGGGGGCACGGGCGGCGGAGCACATACGTTACGCGAGTGGTTTGATCCATCCGGGCGCTCACTTGCGCTAAAGCGAATTCTCTTGGCTGTGCTGGCGCTCTCGGGGATTGAATAGCTATACGCGCATCCAACTACCGTTCTAAATAAATCGCGCGTCCTGGGGACTCGTCAGTAACGGAAAATGTCTGAAATCTTCCTGATTAGCATTTCTGGCCGGGACCATCCCGGCCTTACCAGCGCCTTTGCGCATGTGCTCGCTCAAGCCAATGCTGTGCTCCTGGATATCGGTCAGGCTGTGATCCACGACGCTCTCGCGCTGGGCATCATGGTCCAGATTCCAGCATCGGCTGTGCCCGAAATTCGCGACCGGATTCATCGGCGAGCAAATGAGTTGGGAGTAGTCGCTCACCTGACGCCGGTTTCCCCAGAGCAGTATCAGCAGTGGGTGGAAAAACAGCAGAAGCAGCGGTTCACGGTCACGCTCTTGGCCGAACAAGTCCGAGCCGAAGAGCTCGCGGCCATTGCCGAGGTGTTTGCCGGGCGCGGGGTGAACATCGACACCATGGACCGACTCTCGTCGCGCGGAGCGGCTCTGGATGTTGAGCCCCGGATGTGCATCGAGTTCAATGTTTCCGGAAATGGAATCGATGCGCCTGAGCTTCGCCGTGCGCTCCTTGTGCTTGCCGATCAAGCTGGATTCGACGTTGCGGTGCAACAGGACTCGATCTTCCGGCGCAATCGTCGCCTCGTTGCCTTCGATATGGATTCGACCTTGATCCAGATGGAAGTTATCGACGAACTTGCGCGCCTAGCCAATGCCGGTGAGAAAGTTGCCGCCGTCACGGCGGCTGCTATGCGCGGGGAGTTGGATTTTGAGAGTAGCCTCCGACGTCGTCTAGCGCTGCTAAAGGGCCTGCCGGAAACAGCGATCAGAGACATAGCCAGCCGGCTGCCGATCACGGCCGGAGCGGAGCGTCTGCTGCGCACCCTAAAGCTCTTGGGCTACAAGACGGCCATCATCTCCGGCGGCTTCCGCTGTTTCGCTGCACGGCTTCAACAGGAACTGGGATTTGACTTTGTCTATGCCAACGAACTCGCAATCCGCGACGGCGTTATTACTGGAGAAGCCGTTGGGGAAATCATTACTGCTCGTCGCAAAGCAGAGGCCCTGCAGGAGATTGCGGCGACTGAAAGCCTGTCGATGGAGCAAACCATCGCCGTTGGAGATGGCGCCAATGACCTGCCAATGTTGAGTGCAGCCGGACTGGGTGTTGCATTCCATGCCAAGCCGCTGGTGCGCGAATGCGCTCAGCACTCGATCTCTCGAATGGGCCTGGACGCGCTGCTGTACCTGCTTGGCCTGCGGGATCGGCACACGGAGGTGGGAATCGCGACATAACGGAACCAGCAGCCGCCGGGGCAGGCGCTTGTGTTGCGGAGGCCGCTTCACGCAGACGTTTGCAGCATTCTTGGACTCGGAGTTGGCCAATCCGGCCATCTCCGCCCACCGGCTATCGCCGCCGGTTCTGTTGTTAGTTGTTGAATCCTACGGCCGCAGGCAATGCGCTGTCGTTCTGGTTGGAGGCGGCCACGACCTCCGCCATGATGAGTCCGGCAATGAGCGAGCAGAAAATCAACAGGCCTTTGATGGTGATGCGCACCGCAGGTTCTCCCTGCAGGCGCAGAGTGCAATTCCTTGTCCAGAGTGGAGCGACGGCAAAACACGTACAAATCCGGCAGATTTTGGGCGATTTGCTGAGACTTTGCTCACGCGCGGTCCAGCGCCGTGTGCAAAAGACTGCAGCCAAACACACACACTTTTCACGCGTGACTTTGAGAACCACTGACTCCCTGAAAATTGAGCTTAGCCAATGGCGAAATCACAAAATCGGGAAATCACGAAATGCCTAGCGCCGGTTTTCCAGATTGGCCACTCCGCAATACACCGATCCGCTGGTGGCCACGACTTGCGGCACCCACCATAGTTTTCTCAGAGCCGGGTGATTGCTGCGCATAAGCTTCGCTGCGAAATAGTCCACGGCAATTGGCGTGATCTGAAGCGCGGGATACAAAGTCGCCGAATGCGCAAAGGGACGAACCAGCGGATCGAGTTCGCGTC
>DATEMI010000014.1:0-2152 GCA_035275665.1 Terriglobales bacterium
GGCGCGATGCAGCGGAAAACACGTTCGGCAGCGGCGGGTCTCCGTATGTGGAGCTCGACAGTTGGATCTATCCGGCCATCGAGCGGCTTGCAGCGGTGGGTTACATCCACTCAGAATTTTTGGGCGCACGCCCCTGGACACGAAACGAGTGCGCGGAGCTAGTCGACGAGGCTGGGGACGCGATGCGGGATAGCGATAATGTGCCGACGGAAGCAGACCAGCTCTACACGGCGCTTCAGGGTGAATTCCACAGCAACTTGGAAAATCTAGGAACAGCAGGCGGATCTTCGGCGCGGCTCGAATCGATCTACTCGAGAACCACGTACATCAGTGGTCTGCCCCTCAATGACAGCTATCACTTCGGTCAGACGATCGTTAACGACTACGGACGCCCGTACCAACAGGGCTTCAATACGTATGACGGCTTCTCCGGTTATGCGACGGCGGGGCGGTTCACTTTTTATGTGCGCGGGGAATACCAGCATGCGCCGGGTGCGCCCGCTTACCCGCTTGCGGTGCGGCAGGTGATTGCCAATGCGGACCAGAATCCGGTGCAACCGGCGATTCCTTTCGTACAGACCGATCAGTTCCGTCTGCTCGACACATACTTTTCGACCAACTATGGCGGCTGGGACTTTTCCTTTGGCAAACAGAGTTTATGGTGGGGTCCGGCTGAGGGTAGTTCCTTTATGTTTAGCGATAACGTTGAACCCATCTACATGCTGCACGTTCACCCGGAAACAGCTTTCACGGTCCCTCTGCTTTCTCGGTTTCTGGGCCCCTTCAAGACTGACTTTTTTGTTGGAAAGCTTTCAGACAATCAGTTCCCCGCACGTCCGTTGATGCACGGAGAAAAGATCAGCTTCAAGCCGACGCCGAATTTGGAGTTCGGCTTTAGTCGCACAGTCGAATTCGGAGGAATCGGTCGACCACTTACGCTCGGCGCCATATGGAATAGCTATGCGAGTATGAAATCTTCGGTTTACTACAGAGCTGCTGCAAATCCAGGGAAGCGCTCGAGCGGCTTTGATGTTTCTTACCGACCACCTCTTGTAAGCAACTTTCTGACACTCTACGCCGATTCGTTTGCGGACGATGACATAGTGCCACTGGATAATCCTCCTCGTGCCGCTTGGTACTCGGGCGTCTACGTGCCGCATGTACCAGGCGTTCGCAAACTCGATCTTCGATTAGAGGGAGGGTATACGGACGTCGTTGTTGCTAGCGGCCCTGGCACTGGTCAGTTTTTTGACTATTGGGACTCTTTCTACCATGACCTGTATACGAATAAAGGAAACCTTCTGGGAAGTTGGATCGGCAGAGATGGAAAGGGGCTGCAGGCATGGAGTACGTACTGGTTCGATTCTAAAAGTAGCGTTCAATTCGGATATCGACATGCAAAGGTCGCCACGAACTTTATCCCCCATGGCGAAACCGTGAACGACGGTTCAGTCAGATGCGATTGGTGGGTGGGCAAGCAATTTGAGTTATCCGGTTCGGTGCAATACGAACAGTGGCTCGCACCGATTTTGTCGCCGGGCCCGCAAACGAACTGGACATCGAGCTTTCAGATTACATTCTATCCAAAAGCCCTCCGCTGAACGGAGGACTCGTGGTTGATGGCGGTAGGCTGGCTGTGGTGCGAACAAGGGAAGTTGTTGTAGGCATTCGGTGAATTCGGGACGGAGTTACGTAGCTCGTGACTCTTTGGCTCAGCGTATGGTGAGGGCAGGCATTGAAGGAAAGTAAATCAAGTACGGCGATTAAGCTCACCACGCGAGACGTGGTGCTGGATCCGTCGGAAAGCGGTTCTTCCGAATCGCTGCTCCTTGAGCCGATCGAAAGTACGCCAAGTCTACTGCCTCATCTGCGGTTGTTTTGGGAGAACCGCCGCCTTCTCTGGAGAGCGGCAATCGTCGGCTTACTCGCGAGCGTGATTGCCGCCTTCGTTATCCCAGTGAGATACCAGTCTGTCACACGGCTTATGCCGCCCGACGACCAATCAAGCTCGGGGCTTGGGATGCTGGCGGCCATGGCTAGCGGTTCGGGAGCCAGCGGTTTGGCAGGTATGGCGGGCGACCTTTTGGGCATTAAGAGCTCGGGGGACCTTTTCATCGGCGTACTCGGTAGTGACACCATACAAGACGATTTG
>DATEMI010000015.1:0-8270 GCA_035275665.1 Terriglobales bacterium
GCGCATGTGCGTCCCGAGACGGAGCTGGGAGAAGACGTACACATCGGCAACTTCGTCGAATTGAAGAAATCGGTTGTCGGCAAGGGCACGAAGGCCGGTCACCTCTCGTATCTGGGCGACTCGGTGATTGGAGAGGGCGTCAACATCGGCGCCGGAACGATCACCTGCAACTACGACGGCACACACAAGCACAAAACCATCATCGGAGATGGGGCGTTCGTAGGCAGCGATTCGACATTGGTCGCCCCAGTGAAGGTCGGGGAAGGAGCCTATGTGGGTGCAGCCTCTTGCATTACTTCCGATGTTCCGGCTGACTCGCTAGCGATTGGTCGCGGCGTGCAGGTTGTAAAGGAAGGTTGGGCGAAGCGGAAACGGGACAAGCGGCAGAACGACAAGCAGGTCGGGTGATCCCGCAGCGCGCGATCGAAGCTGGTCCGATCTCGCCCTGCGGGATGGCCAGAGCACCCGAGTTTAATTCGAGAGAAGTTCCCTGAGCTTGAGCCGCGCCTGGAAGAGGCCGGCTTTCGATTCCATTTCCGTAATTCCGATGGTGCGGGCGATGCGAGCGTGGTCGTAATTCTCGACGTCGTGCATAAGGAAGATCAGCCGCTCGGTCGCCGGCAGCTGGACCACCGCGCGCTCCAGATCGGCGCGCCGTGTATTGCGGCGCACTTCATTCACCTGAGTTGCTGGTTGGCACTGGACGGTGAGGTTGCCGATCGGAGTAAGTTCGCGCAGTTCAGTCACTAGAGCTCGGTCGATGGTTTCCGCATCCGGCTTGTGACTGGCCGCAAAAGCGCGGCAAAAAGTAGCCGACATTACGTCTTCGGCCGTGAGTTCATTATCCGTCATGTAGTAGGAAAGCGAATAGACGCGATGCCGGTTTCCTTCAAAAACATCGCGATAGTGATCGACGGAAGCCTGCTCGGCATGGCGAATAATCGGGAGAAAAGCTGCTAGCTGGATTCCGTCAACTCGACTCGACATGTAGGGCCCCTTGTGTACTCTGGGTCTCACTCGCGTTCCAAGAACAGTACAGCAGTTTCTTCGCCAATCGAATGTCACTGGAACGGAGCACCTGAAGTGCAGCTCAGGATGGTGGCTGCTTGGCTTGAATAGTCACCGGATTCACGTGTTACGCATTGCAAGATATAGCGATTTGAAGTCTAAGGTACTTCGGTCGCACTGGGTTTCCACGCTTGTTCTTGGCTGAACATCAAGGATTTCCACAGGAATGGATAATCCCACAAGTGGTATCCGGATACCACTTGTGGCTATCGAGATGGCTCCTATTCTGTGTAACTCTTACATGCAGGTCAGTCCTGATCGGAGTGGCACTGTAAGCTCCGCCGGAGGGTCCCAAGCCCCTGCCACTGAGTAAGACCCCAGTCTGCAAGTGCAACCGCAAACACGCTGGCTGGCCCTACCGCAACCCGCAGCGGTTCTATTAGAACATCGGCTCAAGAAATCACGTAACGCGCGGTGCCCCGCTCGATGGAGGCAGTACGGACCCAAACAGCGCATATGCCAAACGGGTCAGCTGCAAGTGTACTTAGCGTTACTTCCGGTGGGGGTCTCAGTGAAAAGCTTGAGGTGGAACCTTGACCAAAGTGGTTAGAATGACAAAGCTTCCACCAAATTTCCACAAGCCATCCATGACACCTGAGCGGATTCTGGTCGTTGACGACGAAGAGGCGATACGCGAGATCGTCTCGTCTATGCTTCAGAATGCCGGCTACATTACGATGCAGGCCTGCTCAGGCAAGCAGGCACTGGAAATTCTCGGATCGGGTGAGGAGTTCCAGCTAATGCTCTCCGATCTGATGATGGCGGAGATGGATGGCATCGCGCTGCTCGATCGCGTGCAAGATTGCTATCCGGATATGCCGGCCATCATGGTCACGGCTGTTCACGACATCTCGGTCGCGCTGGCTGCGATCCGCAACGGCGCTTACGACTACCTGCTGAAACCATTCGAACGCGATCAACTCCTCGCAATGGTAAAGCGCGCTCTCGACCATCGCAAGCTGCGCCTGGAAAATCGTGCGTATCAGTCAAATCTCGAATCACTGGTGCAAGCGCGTACTGAACAGCTCCGCCAAACCATGGCGGACCTGGAGCGCTCGTATGACATCACCCTCGAAGCTCTGGGTGATGCGCTCGACTTGAAGGACGCCGAAACCGAAGGCCACTCAAAACGAGTAACAGCATTCACGATTGCGATGGCCCGTGCTATGGGAATGTCAGGCGAGAAGATTCGCGTAATTGCCCGCGGCGCATTCCTTCACGACATCGGAAAAATGGCGATTCCCGATGCGATTCTTCGGAAGCCAGGAGCGCTCACGCAGGAAGAGATCATGATCATGCGCGAGCACTGCGCCCGCGGCTATCACATGCTGAAGAAGATTCCATTCCTGGCCGATGCAGCTGAAATCGTCTATGCGCACCAGGAAAAGTACGATGGCACGGGATATCCCCGTGGCCTTGTAGGAGATGACATTCCAATTGGCGCACGTCTCTTCGCCGTGGCCGATACGCTTGATGCGATCACCTCAGATCGTCCGTACCGCGCGGCTCAGACCGTAAAGGCTGCACGCGAAGAGATCAAGCGCTTTTCCGGAAGGCAATTCGATCCGAAAGTTGTCGAGATATTCATGGGAATGCCGGAGTCAATCTGGGAAGACCTGCGCCAGGAGATCAACTCCCATGCGCGCAAGTACGCCTACCCAGCCAAGTTCGCCGAATCGGCGGTCTAAAACCAAAACACGACATAAATCGCACGGATTTTAGGGATCGCACGGATTCTCAAAATGAGCTGGCAGCTCCGTACACATCGCGTCTAACAAACATCAATCCATTTGTTTGAATCCGTGTAATCCATGACATCCCTGCAATCCGTGTCGTGTTTTGCTTTTGATCTCTGTTGAAACCCATCTGATACCCTGCACATCTAGTCCTTTTTACGACCACTGAGAATGCAAGAAGTCGAACAAAGCACTCCTGCGCATCGTCACGTCCACAGCATGAACTTTCTCCGTTATGTGCTGCTGGCCTTCATCGTCATCGGCAGCACACTTGGTGATGTGTATGTCGCCAAGGGGATGAAGCAGATCGGAGAAATTTCCGTCCATCGCTTGCGCGATCTGATTCTGGCACCGCTTCATCCGTATGTGGCGCTAGGCATTGCGCTGCTGGCGCTCTTTTACTTTTCTTATTTGGCCTCGCTCTCCTGGGCGGATCTGTCATACATCATGCCTTCCACAACGTTCGGGTACGTCCTTACCGCATTGCTTGCGCATTTCATGCTGGGCGAGAAAGTGCCGCTCACGCGCTGGATCGGCATCGTCTTGATCAGCCTCGGAGTGGGATTGATCACCGGAGGCCATTCGCTGACGGTGGTGCCCACGCCTGAAGGCGTGAGTCCTCACCTGGAGATGAAGCCGGAGGCGCGCTCGTGAACCATCACAGTCTCTTTGCGACGTGGCTGATGATTCTCGTACTCGTCGGGCTCAACTCCGCCGGCGACATGTCCACGGCCACAGCCATGCGCCGCGTGGGCGATTTCAGCAAGATTCGCCGTCGCGCTGGGGTTTGGGGAGTAGTTCGCGGCGTGCTGACCGAACCCTGGTTCTTCATCGGGCTCACGGCAATGACGCTGAGCTTCTTCACGATGCTCGCCGCGCTCTCGATCATCGACCTGAGCATAGTGATTCCCGCTTCGGCCTCGATGAGCTTCCTGCTGAACCTCATCGGCGCCAAGTTCATATTGAAAGAACACGTCACAAAGCGCAGATGGATTTCGGGGATACTGGTACTGGGCGGAATCGTGCTGCTGAGAACGTAAACGATTCAGACGAGCAGGCGCATTAAGCCCTTCGCCGCTAAATCCGGCACCAAGAACGGCTCAGAGCTGCCTACCTGTTCGGCGACTCTCGCTGCAGCCTGGTATCCGCTGCGAACCGCGCCTTCCATCGTTGCCGGCCAGCCGGTTGCAGTCCAATCGCCAGCCAAAAAGATTCTTGGCCATGGTGAACGCGAGCTGGGTCGGTAGGAATCTGAGCCGGGCAGTGCAGAATACGTCGCGTGCACTTCCTTGACGACCGTTGCCTTTTGTAACGCCGCGGTTGTAGCAGCAGGAAAGAATTCGGCCAGCTCGCGGAGCGCGAGGTCGATGATTTCCTGCCGTCCGATTTCGACCAGTGACTTCGATGAGCTGACCACCAGCTCAATGTAGCTGCCTTGGGGATTGTCGTATTGACGCTGGGGCTGCAGCTTCGATTTCTGAAACATCCACTGAATCGTGCGGTCGAGCAGCACTGCGTGGGGAAGATCGGTGATCTCGCGATCGAACCAGAGATGGATACCCGTAATTGGAGAACTCTCAAAATGTTCGAGTTGCTGGCGCAGTGTCGTACTTAGCACTGCGGTCCCATTTTGGGCAGGTAATAGCTTTCCGAGCGAGTAATGGGGCACTGCAAGAATTGCATAATCGAAAGACTCTGAGAGTGCTGCACCTTGAAGCACAACCCGCTCCGAATTCGGAACCGCGCTTTCCACGCTGTTGCGCAGAAAGACTCGGCCGCCACGCTGCTCGATGTAGCCTATGGCGCTGGCATACAAGTCGGAAAGCGGAACGGTAGGAACACCCATTTTTCCAGCCTCAGCCGACTTGAGAAATGACTCACGAAAGACCTGCGCCCCGTAGCGAACTGAAATGCGATTCAGATCTTCGTTGATCGCGCTTACCAGGACAACTTTCCAGAAACGGTTGATGGCTGGCTGGGTCTGGTGATGCTCCCGAAGCCAATCGAGGAAGCTCTTCGAGCTGTCGGGCGGAAGAGGCGCCATGAGTGCGAGCATGGCGCGCGCGATTGCCAGCTTATCGACCAGTGAGAGCGATTGTGCTTTCAGAAATGACGGCGCAGTATGGAGTGGAGCGGGCAATGAAGAGTGCGCGATCTCGGATCGGCGTCCTCCGGGTTCGACGAACGTCAGTTTATCGAACCAGCGAATCTTGTTGGAGACTCCGATGCGTCGATAGAAATTGAGAAGGTTGGTGCAGCAGCCGAGGAGGACGTGCTGGCAGTTATCGACGGTTTCGGCGGTTCCGGGATGCTCGTAGGAAGATGCGCGTCCGCCAACAAAGGGGCGGCGCTCGAAAACGGTAACTCGAAATCCCGCGCCCGATAAAGCGCAAGCAGCAGAGAGCCCGGCGATACCCCCACCGACGATTCCCACGCTGGCACTCTGTTTGTTCATGAGGATGAGCTAAACAGTACGGAAGATCGACTTCACGAGTCCGCGCCCGAGTATGGCAACTTTTTCGGCGGCACTCAGTCGGACTCGGCGCCGAAGTACGTCGTAGTCGCTCTTCGCGATCTTTTCCAGTAAACGGCTGTAAATCGCGACCATCACCCAAAGCGCTGTGCGGCTATCTCGATGGATGAGCGGAATTAACTCCGCCGCGGATTTGTAATACTCGCGCGCTCGTTCTGCCTCGAAGGCGAGCAATGCGCGCAGACGCTCCGGGTCGAGTCGCTGCCCTCGATCGTTCAGAAAGTCCTCGTCAGACAAGGAGAATTTCGCGAGATCCTCTTCAGGAAAGTACACTCTGCCGAGAGATGCGTCCTCCTTTACATCCCGAATAATGTTGGTTAGCTGAAAGGCAACGCCGCAACGCTCGGCTAAGTCTTCAGCCCGCCGATCTTCGTAGCCGTAAATGCTTATGCATACCAGTCCTACGACCGATGCAACCAAATAGCAGTACCGATACAGCTCGTCAAAGGTCTGATGCACGCGGATGGCTGGAAGAGTCGCAATCCCTCCGTTCGCTTGGCGGTTAGAGGCGATTTTCGGCGAGGCCGCTTCAAGGTCCATGCTGGTTCCTTGCACCAGTTGATCGAGCAATTCAGGCGAGATCTTGAATCTCTTTTGCGCGTCAGACAGCGCTACAAAAACAGGATCGTCGCTCGCGGTGCCTTCTTGAACGCGATGCCACTCCGCTAACCAACTGCCGAGCCGTAACTTGCGCTCTTCTACTGAGCGAGTCTGGTCATCGCTCAGATCGTCAGCGTGGCGCATGAATGCATACACTGCAGATAGCGCGTTGCGCTTGGCGCGAGGAAGAGCCAGGAAGGAGTAATAGAAGTTGCGCGCCTCGCGTCGCGCGATGCCTCGACAGACTGCATACGCGACGTTGACGCGCGGATCCGTCACAGTCTGCTCCACAGTGCCTGTGCGGCGGCTTTCGCAAGTAATGCAAGCTTCCGCGACTTCGAAATCACCGGACGCACACCCAGCACGTCGAAATCCTGATACTCGATGCAGTTCAAAATTTCCTCGCCTCCGCGGCTGAATAGCTCGATGTCGATGGCGAGTTCTCGATCTACCATTCCGATCAGCGGACGCCCGCGCCGGAACCACTCGCTCGCTCTCTCGACTTCGAAATCCATCAGCTGACGGAATTCTGGAGTGAAACGTCGCTCGGCGATTTCGCTTTCTTTTACTCGGTATCGTTCGAGATCTTCGAGCGGAAGATAGATCCTACCCTTACGGTAGTCGACGGAAACGTCCTGCCAGAAGTTCGCGAGCTGGAGGGCTGTGCAAGTGAAGTCCGAAAGCTGCTGGCGCTCCGGATCGGAATAACCACAGGCATGCAGCACGAGACGGCCTACCGGATTCGCGGAGTTCACGCAGTATCCGAGCAGATCATCGAAGGTACGATAGCGAGTGACAGTCTGATCCTGACGAAAAGCTACTAGCAGATTGGCGAACGGATCTCGCGGGATATTGCACTCGAGAATCGTCGGACGCAGTGCAACGAATACCGGATGCCGCGGCCCCCCGGCATAGCAGGCGTTCAACTCTTCTTCCCATTCATCGAGCAGCGCCAGAGACTGTTGTGGATCGCCGACTTCGTCGCCCAGATCGTCTGAAATTCGGCAGTACGCGTAGATGCTGTAGAAGTGGGGGCGCAGCTTCGCAGGCAAAAACCATGTGGCTACACTGAAATTCTCGTAGTGGCTGCGCGCCAGGCGCTCGCAATATGCGCGGGCTTCTTCCAGAGAAGGAGGAGTTCGCGGGATGGCGTATTCAGGCGGAAGCGCTGCCCATCCGCTGGCTGTTCCACTCTGAGCGACGGAGCTTGGCATCTGCGACGACATCCGCAATCAGTGGCGGCCCGGGATAATGGCCGTTTTGATCTCGCCGCTGCGATCGAGCATTTTCTGCAGCACTTCTTTCAGGTTCGAGAGAGGCGCTTCGCCGGTTACGTAGTCGGAGCTTTGGATCTTGTTCTGCGTGATCAGACCGAACGCTCTGCGTACCATTTCGGGAGTATGGTGGAAAGTCGCCTTCAGCGTGATTTGTGAATAGTGCAGGCGTTGAGTATCGAGTTCCACTTTGGTCCCGCTGGCACATCCGCCGAAGAAGTTCACGGTGCCGCCTTTGCGTACCATGTCCACGGCCCACTGCCACGCCTGAGGACGTCCAACGGCTTCGATCACAACATCTGCTCCGCGCCTCTTCGGCGTCAATGCACGGACTGCTTCGATAGGATCATCGACTGCTGTGATCTGTACGACTTCGTCTGCCCCAAACCGTTGTGCGTCTTTTACCTGCTCGTCGCGTTTGACCACCGCGATAACGCGCGTACCGGTAAGCTTAGCAACCTGCATGAACATCAAGCCAATGGGGCCTGCGCCGATTACAACCACGCTCTCCCCCGGCTCCGGATGTGTTTCGTTTAATCCGTGCAGAACGCACGCCAGAGGCTCGCACATGGCTGCTGCTTCGAAGCTCACGTTCTCGGGAATACGCAACATGTTCACTTCAACGATGCGGCGGGGAACTTTGATGTACTCGGCGTAAGCACCATTGTTAAACAGCAAGTCCTCACAAAGATTGGGCTGCTTCTTTAGGCAGAAGAAGCACACACCACATGGCGCCGAGTTCAGCGCGACTACACGCATTCCGGGGCGAAAGTCCCGTACTCCCGCGCCGACTTCTTCGATCGTGCCCGCGAGTTCGTGCCCAAATAGCGCAGGCGGTTGGATCATGCGCGCATGATACCCACGCTGGAAAACTTTGAGATCGGTACCACAGGTGAGGGCTACCTGCACTTTGATCAGAACCTCTCCCTCGGCCACGCGTGGGATGGGCACCTTTTCGATTTTCACGTCCTCTTTGCCGTAGAGGACGGCGGCCTTCATGGTTCCGTTCAAATCTTTGTCCTTAGAACGCGGGGCCTTGCACCCTGTCTCCGTGGGCCG
>DATEMI010000016.1:0-2453 GCA_035275665.1 Terriglobales bacterium
GCTGCTCGCCTGCGAATTGAAATACTCATTCAGATTGTTGAAGCCCTGGTAGGTGCTCGCCAGTGAACCCCACGGAATCGTGATCTTGTTGCCAAGCAGATCCGTACGTCCGAGAGGATCGGTGAGGGTGATCTCGGGCCCGATTGACGACACCGGAGTTGTCCCAGTCGCGCCCGGAGGGAACCCGACCCCATTCTCCAACTCCTGAACGAGGTTGAAGTCGCGCGGATTGATGTTGATCAATTGCGTGTACAGGTTTGATCCTTTGGAACCTACATAGCCGAGTTCCAATACGGTATTGCGTGCGAGCTCCTGCTGGAAGGTTAAGTTCCAATTCTGGACGTAAGGGATCTGTGTGTTGGGTGCAATAACGTATCCAGGAATGCCGAGGCTAGGGAGATATACAAGCCCATTTGCCGGGATGTTGAGCGCCTGCGCTGGCGTCAGCCCAGGATTGCCCACCTCCGGATTGCCGGAGAGCCGCAGCGCCGAACAGAGATCGACACTGCCCGAAGATAGAGTGGTGCCACACCCGGCGGTACTCGTTGTGCTCAATGTCGAGGCGTTCACGAATCCGCCAAAGTCTGGATTCGGTAGACGGTTGTTGCCAAGAATGGATTGATGAGAGAGTCCGTAACCGCCGTGCACAACCAGACGATCATGGTACTTCGAAGGACTCCACGCGAACCCGAGGCGAGGCTCAAAGTTCCAGCGATCAATAGGCTCGATGTACTTCGACGATCCATGGCCGGCGTACTGAAACGGCACCACGTTAAACGATGTCAGAGTCGTCGTGGTGCCCGGTATCGTGATCGGCGCGCTCAGCGGAAAAGACTGCGCCAGCTCGGGATGGAATGAGCCCTGTAGGTCGTTTTTTTCCGTACGCGGCAATTGCAAGCCATAACGTACGCCTAAATTCAGCGTGAGGTTTGGCTTCACCTTCCAATCGTTCTGAATGAATGCGGCCGCCGAGTTCCAGCGATAGTAGTAGTTCATCAGCAGCGGACGCACTGCGATCTGATTGGGAATTCCCAGCAGATAGCTCGCGAATGGATTCCCGCCGTTTGCAAGGCTCGTCGATCCGAAAGCCGCGCTGGTCTGTGCGACACGAAAGTCCCAACGTCCACCCGATGCGCCGAAGAACGGCGCGACATTGAGCAAGGCATGTGTCAGGTCGACACCGAACTTCCACCGCATCGCACCGCGGTCCCAATAGACCATGTCGATGATGTTGTAGCGTTCTTCAGTGTTGTAGTTGTTGGTCGAAGCTGAAGAGCCAATGTTTGTGAACGCGTCGTAACCGTTGCTATCGCTGCTGAACTGGAACAGCGGTATGCCGCCCTTGGTCAGACTTGGAATCCCGAGTTCGGTCGAAATATTGCGTCCCGTTTTGATATTGAACTCGGGCGAGTAGTCCTCGCTGAAGGTGCCGCGCGTGTAGTTGAGGCGCAGGTCGTTCATCAGCCGGTTTGTGATCACGTGGGTATCGGCAATCACGAACTGGCGTGCCCAACTGTACGCCGCTGAATTCCCGTTAACGTCGCTGCCAAAGCCGCGCGTGCCGACTGCCGGCACGTAGGTATAGCGGAAATTGGCTTTGTTCTTGTCGCTGAAGTTTTGGTCGAGGCGCATCGTCCAGCGGACTTCATCCTGCTTGACGAACCGATTTACCACGTAATTCTTCACGCGCCCATTCGGATCGAGATGCCAGCCGCCGGGCTCAGGCATGAACTGCAATGCCTTGAGCGCTATCGGGTCCATCATCGATTGCGGTATCACATTTCCGGGAAACGCTACCGGATTCCCTGATATCCGCTTCATTTGTCCGTTCACCAGGTTGTACTGCTGAAAAATCGTGCTCGGTCCGACCGATGTCAGGTTGAAACGCGCGGCCACGTCGGTAGGCAGCCAGCCGCTGCTGGTGCGAACGAGATTGCTGAAGTCGCCCTGACGCATCGCATCGGTTGGCAGCAGGGTGTCGACAACCATAAAATCCTCGCGATATCGCGGTTCGCCGGCGAAAAAGAAGAACGTCTTGTTGCGGCCGTCGTAGATCTTTGGAATCCACACTGGCCCGCCGAGCGTTCCCGAGAACTGGTTGAAGCGAAGATTGTTCGGCGGACGCGTGCTGCCGGCGGTCCACTTCTCGGCATTCGTGATCGGATTTCTCGTGTACCACAGCCCCTCGCCGTGGTACTGATTCGTACCCGACTTTGTGGTCACGTTGATGACGCCGCCGCCGGTCTGTCCGTATTCGGCCGAGTACGCCGAGGTTTGCACGGAGAATTCCTGCACTGTCTCCGGAGTGAAGTCCACAATTGCGCGTGCGATGCCGACTCCGGTGTTATCGACACCGTCGGCGAGCATCGTGGTGCTGCCCGAGCGTCCACCGTTGATGTTGATATTGAAGCCCGGCACCGGCTGTCCCGATGTGACATCGGCATCTTCACTGC
>DATEMI010000017.1:0-25464 GCA_035275665.1 Terriglobales bacterium
GTTCTGCCAGAATTTATGTCCGAGCACGACAACTGGAGCGGCTCCGGGGCGATCTTCCGATGCGCCAAATACTCGTCCGCTTTCCGGCCTAGCTGCGAGGACAGGAAAGAATTCCCATGTGACTTGCGAGCCACGTGTAAGCGTGGTGCGGGTGCCGTCGAAGTAGTCGTAGTGCCGAAGATCAAATGCAGCTAAGCCCTCGAACGAATGCTGCTGCGCGCGCCAGTCCTCGAAATTGGGCCAGGTGACGCTCATCTCGCCCGTCTTCTGCGATTCGCGGAAGACAAGGAGTTGTTCAGGATGAGCAAACGGCAAACTATTCAGCAGCACCGCATGAATCACGCTGTACATCGCAGTGGTCGCACCCATGCCCAGAGCCAGCGTGAGAACCGCGGTCGCAGTAAATCCCGAAGATTTGATCAGACGGCGTAACGAATACCGGAGGTCTTGAATAAAGGACATAGAAGAATTAGTGCCCAAGTTTCAATGGCAGTTTTGCGGCCAGCTCAGGGTACGCTAAGTACTTGAGGAGCAACGTTCTTCAGAAGACGGACGCGAGATTACCTTTGCGAATTCGCAATTACTGTTCGGAAGCGAACATTCCCGATCGTCCTCGTCTCGCGAGTCACTCGTAACGCAACGCTACTAAAGGATCAACTTTAGTAGCGCGTCGGGCCGGAACCAGGCAAGCGGCAATTCCTACCATGACAAGCACGGTGAGCACTGCGGCGAAGGTTAGCGGATCGCGTGCCGATACTCCCCAAATCTGGCTTTGGACAAAGCGCGTGAGCGCGAGGCTGATGACTTCACCGATGATGATTCCCAAGGCGATTATCAGCAGTCCCTTTCTCAGCACCATGCGTAGTACGGATCCCTGCTGTGCTCCGAGAGCCATGCGGATTCCGATCTCGTGCGTTTGTAGGCTCACCGAATAGGCCATCACACTGAAGACTCCGATTGCCACGAGCGCCAGGCCGATTCCTGCAAACACTCCAAAGAGGATGAGACCGAAGCGCGGCTGCGAATACGAGAACTGTTCGAGGTACCCTTCGAGAGTTCCGGTGAGTGTTAGCGCGACGCCGCGATCGACCGACCAGATCTCACGCCGGACATTCAACAGCATGGACATTGGTTCGACTGCCGTTCGCACCAAGACTCCACGCTCAAACGCGCCGGAAACGCTGTAGGGCATGAACGCTTCCGGCTGTGGCGCTTCCTGCAGCCCGCGATTCTTCACGTCCGCAACTACACCGATAATCTCAAAATATGCGTCTTTTGGAGATTCGGGAACGGTATCGAGCAGGTTGAACTTGATGGATTTGCCAATCGGTTCGTCAGTGCCAAAGAAGCTGCGCACCAGTGTCTGGTTCACGACGATCACATGACGGGCAGAGACCACGTCGGATTCCGAGAGCAAACGTCCGCGCACCAGCCTGATTCCTAAAGTGGGAAAGTACCCTTCACTGCAGAGCTGGAAAATCGACCGCCAGGCTTCGGCGTGACTTTTGCCAGGAACAGTCACCTCGCTGGGAATGCCGCCATAAGGAGGAAGCGTGCTCGTCTCTGTAGCGGCAACCACTCCAGGCAGCGCGATAATTTTGTCGAGGACCTGACGGAAGAAGATGGCCTTCTGTTCCGCCTTGTCGTAGCGACCTTTCGGCAGCGGAGTGCGCGCTACCAGGATGTGATCAGGCGTGAGTCCCAGATCAACATGCTGCAGCGCGAACAGGCTGCGCATCATCAGTCCAGCGCCGACCAGCAGGACAATAGACAGCGCGACTTGCGAGACCACCAGCCCAGAACGGAACTTGCCGTGGCGAAATGCGCCTTGGGTTCCTTTGCCCGTGTCTTTCAGACGATTATGCAGTTCGCCGCGAACAGAATGAAACGCCGGAGCCAGCCCGCACAGTAAAGTTGTGACCGCCGTGACTCCCACGGAAAACAGCAGGACGCGGCCATTCAGCGTGATAACGGTTTCAGCCGGTATCAGGTCAGGAGGCAATGCAGCGAGCACGCCTTTGATTCCGCCATAGGCGAATAGAGACCCGGCCAGGCATCCGAGCGCCGCCAGGATGAAGCTCTCGACCATCAACTGCATGACAAGGCGCGCGCGGCTTGCTCCCATCGAGGCGCGAATTGCGATTTCTTTTTCTCGCGCCGTGGCTCGCGCCAGCAGCAGGTTCGCTACGTTGCTGCACGCGATCAGCAGCAGCATGCTTACGGCTGCCATCAGGGCAAAGAGCATGACGCGAAACTGTCCCACAACCTGATCGGCGAGCGACGTGACTTTAATGCTGAAATTGGCCGGATAATCCTTGCGATAGACAGTCGAGAGTCTGCGGGCCACTACATCGAGATCGCTAGCCGCTGCCTTAAGACTTACGCCAGGTTTGAGCCGGCCCAGGAGCCAGACGCGGTTAAACGGAGAAGTATCGTTGCGGGTGAGAGTGATCGGCAGCCAAAAATCTTCAGCGCCGAAAAGAAAACGCGGCGGCATGATGCCAACTAGCGTCACCTGCTTGCCGTTCAACTGCAAAGTGCCGTTGATGATCTTAGGATCGCCGTTGAAATCCTTTTGCCACACGCGATAGCTCATCACCGCAATTGGCGGCGCGTCGGGCCGAGCATCATCTGGAACCAAAGTTCGGCCGAGCAAGGGCTGCACGCCGAGAAATTCGAAGGTCTCTCCGCTGACCTCGCCTCCGTGGTACTGCCTCGTCCCTTCCTTGTCGGTATAAAGAACGTCTAATCCATTGTTGGCAATCAGTCCTTCCCATACATGGTTCTGCTCCTTGTAGTCCATGTATTCGGCGTAGGAGAAGCCACCACGGCCGTCCTGGCCGGAGCGAGTGTTGTCGTGAATGAAGAACATCGCCAGACGATCGGGATTCTTGTAAGGAAATGGCTCGAGAAGAACGTTGTCGAGGACGCTGAATATGACGGTCGTCGCTCCGATGCCGAGCGCGAGCGCCAATACCGCCAGCAATGCAAAGCCGCGATCCTTCCGCAGGCTTCGGAGGCCGTACCGCAGGTCCTGCCAGAACCAGTTCAGTCTTTCCATTCTTCCGCCTCCCGAACGAAGTTCGCGCGGCTTCGTTACGAGCTATAGACGGTAGAACGGAAGAAAAGTGTCCGGAGTTTCAGAAAGTTTTTGGCATTGGGACGAGTGCCGACTTAAATGCCCATGCGGAACTCGCGGGCGATTGCGAACCTCTGTGCTTTCTGAACTCCCTCTTGCTTTCCAGCCACTTACAGACCAACATGAACGCAGGATTCCGCAATTCCGTATTCTCCTGTTAATTAATCCCGAGTTGCCACGTCTTCGGAATGCACGGAAACTGCCTGTCGGGTACCCCGAACGGCAGGACGGGCAGAGGAGATGGGCACGTGGAGGCAGTATTGCCAGCGGCTATTGATCGAGACATACCGAGGCCGGCGCAGACCGGTCCCACTGTGCTGGAACGGGTGTCGCTCGAGCGCGTGTTTGTGGAACACAAAGAACGCGTCTTTCGCGCGGCATATCGCGTTACCGGCAGCGTCAGCGATTCGGAGGACGTGGTGCAAAGCGTCTTCCTGAAGCTCGCACGGCGCGAACTTGGAGAGATGGGTGAAGACATCCAGAACATCGGCGGATATCTGCATCGAGCCGCAGTGAACGCGGCGCTCGATCTGGTGCGCGCGCGGCGCGACGCGCAGAACATGCCGCTGGAGGACGCCGAGATTTCGCGTCCGCTGGAGCTGTCGTCGCGCGCTGAAGGCGAATACAGTCCGCTGGAGCTGAGGCGCTGGCTGCGCCAGGCGGTTCCCAAATTGGGAACGCGTCCGGCGGAGATGTTCGTCCTCCGCTACATCGAAGGCCGCGATAACAGCGAGATCGCCAAAATGATGAAGACCTCGCGCGCGACCGTCGCCGTTACTCTCCACCGCACGCGCTCTCTGCTCAAGAAGGACTTCCGTGCATATATGGAAGGCAACAAATGAAGGGCATTCATAACAATCCGGATTACATACTCGATAAGGCCATCGACGCTATTCGCGCCGACCAGCCCGATCCGCAGGCGGAGCAATCGGCGACCACCAATGCATGGCAGCGTATCAGCCAGGCGATTGGCGTCGAGGCAACGCTCGCTCCGCTCAATCGCATAGAAGGCTGCGCAGACGTGCTGCGCCTGCTGCCTGACTACGAATCTCATAAACTTTCACCCGCCCGAGCGATGCTGGTCTCAGACCATCTGCGTGAGTGCGCAACCTGCCGTGTGCAAGCCAAGCTTGATAAGAATCAAGGCAGCATTGTGCCGTGGCGCGCAAATTCAGTAATGCGTCCGCAACGCTGGAGCTTTGGGCACTACGCGCTTGCTGCCAGTCTGGTGATTGCCGCGATAGTCGGCGTCACCATCGGCCGCAGCGGCTTGTTTGCTCCCTCGGGATATCGCGCTGCACTCGAATCGGTTCAAGGAACTCTCTATCGCGTCGATGCCGGCGGCGAGCATCGCGCCAAACTGGGCGATCAGTTCAGCGAGGGAGAAACCGTGCGCACAGCTTCCGGCTCACGAGCCATGCTGCGCTTGCGCGATGGCTCGCTCGTCGAAATGAATGGACGGAGTGAGCTTTACGTCTCTGTCGGCTGGCGGAATACGAGTATCAATTTGGGACGCGGCGCGGTCATCGTTCAGGCTGCGCATCGCAGCCGCGGACATCTCTACGTTCAGACTGCTGACGCGCGAGTCGGGGTGACTGGCACGATCTTTTCCGTCAACTCCGGAATCAAAGGTTCGCGTGTGTCAGTGATTGAAGGCACAGTCCACGTTGCTGAAGCCAGCGGAGATTCCGTCCTGCACGCCGGCGATCAGGTTGCGACTAACGCCAGCATGGGCGAAGTTCCCGTTAAGCAAGAGATTGCGTGGAGTGAGAATTACGACAAATATCTCGCGCTACTCGCCGAGTTCTCGAAACTTGAGAAAAACATCGAGAGCATCAAGCTGCCCGATCTGCGGTACGACAGTCGCCTGCTCAGAGTCGTTCCTCAAGACAGCGTCGTCTACGCCGGTGTTCCTAATTACGGAGAAGCTTTGGCGCAGGCCAATCAATTGTTCCAGCAGCAATTGTCGCAGAGCAAGATTCTGCGCGACTGGTGGAACCAGCGAGGACCGGGACGCAGCAACGGCGGAATCGATTTTACTCAGGCAGTCGAAACCATTCATAGTTTGAGCCAGTATGTCGGTAACGAGATTGTCTTCAGTTGCAACGGTGGTCCGGGACATGAGGGCACGCCTTTAGTGGTGGCGGAAATCGTTCGTCCCGGATTGCGGGAATTTCTAGTGAATCAGATCCAGCAGAGTAAAGCCCCGCAGGACCTGCATCTGCTCTCGCCGGATGATCTTGCTTCCGTCAGTTCGAGGAATGATCGAGATCTGTATATATTGATTGCCCCTGAATTCGTCGCAGCGTCGTCGAACGTTCCAGCACTCGTGGCACTCAACGAGCGCTGGTCTTCAAGCCAAGGCTCGCGATTCGCGGAGTCCGATTTCGGGAAACGCATCACTTCTGAGTACGCTTCCGGAGCGGGCTTGCTGGTCGCAGTCAATCTCGAGCAGATCGCAAGTTATACATCGGAGAACATTCATTCCACTCGTCACGACGAGATGTTCACAAGCTCCGGCTTTGGGAACGTGAAGTACCTGATCGCGCAGCGCAAGGACTATGAGGGTAAAGCTTCTAATACGGCGGAGCTGAGCTTTAATGGTTCGCGTGCCGGAATCGCGTCGTGGCTCGCGTCACCAGCGCCGATTGGCGCGCTCGATTTCATCACGCCCAATGCTTCGGCGGTAGGAGCGTTCGTCTCCAAGAGTCCGGCGCTGATGCTCGACGATATCGTCTCTTTCGCCAGCCGTGCGGACTCGAATGCGGCGGCCAACATGGCGAAGGAGCAGGCCGAGTTGAACCTCGATCTGCGGAACGACCTAGCCGCATCCCTGGGAGGCGAAGCAGCAGTAGCTCTCGATGGTCCGCTGCTCCCGACGCCATCCTGGAAGCTGATCGTAGAGGTCTACGATCCGAGCCGCTTGCAGTACAGTATTGGGAAACTGGTCGATGCAGTAACCCGCAGCGCAGCGGAGCACAATCATTCCGGAATGAAACTCGATCAGGAGGATGTGGACGGAAAGACCTTCTACACCATCCGCTCGCTAGATCCGGTGGTGCAGGTCGAGATGCATTACACCTTTGCCGACGGATATTTGGTCGCAGCGGCAAGTCAGGCGTTGGTGCAGGAATCGCTGCGCACGCGCAGCAAGGGCGACAGCATCTCGCGCTCTGATAGGTTCCGCGCGATGTTCCCAGTCGACCAGCACGCGAATGTGTCCGGGCTCATTTACCAGAACCTCGCTCCGGTCGTCGCGCCACTCAGAGGCCAGCTTCCTGCATCGCAATTGCAGTCGATCCAGACTCTGGTTTCGAACAGCGAGCCATCGCTGATCTGCGCTTACGGCGACGAGAACCAGATTGAGCTGGCGAGCACGAGCAAGACGCTGGGTATCGATTTGAAAACGCTCACGATCTCCGCTCTGCTCGACCAGTTGAAATCGGGAACTCGGAAAGCTCAGACTCCGTAAAGGACAGCAATGACGCCAGTCATCGAATTCGACGGCCTGGAAGTTCGCTTCGGCGCGCGCGCTGTACTCAAGCAGCTCCGAGGCGAGCTTCGCGGACGCTGCATCGGCTTGCTCGGTCCCAACGGATCGGGCAAGTCAACGTTGCTGAACACGCTGCTCGGCTTCTATCCGCCGGCACAGGGCACAGCACGGATCTTCGGCAAAGACATCGGCGTGCACAGCCGCGAGCTGCGCGGGTTGATCGGCTACATGCCGGAGAGCGACGCATTCATCTCCAACATGACCGGCGTGCACTTCGTACGCTACATGGCAGAGCTTTCGGGAGTGCCGTCGGCGCAGGCGCTCGAACGCGCTCACGAATCGCTTTTCTACGTAGGACTCGGCGAGGTTCGTTATCGCAAAGTGGGAACGTACTCATTGGGCATGAAACAGCTCGCCAAACTGGCGCAGGCGATCGCGCATGGTCCCAAATTGGTATTCCTCGACGAACCGACGAACGGCCTCGATCCGCCGGCGCGCACGCGCATGATTCAGCTCATTCGTGAGATTCGCGATTCGGGAGACATGCGCGTCGTGATCTCGTCGCATCTGCTCCGCGATATAGACGAGTGCTGCGACGAAGTCATTATTCTCCGAACCGGGAATATCGCCGGTATCTGCAACATCGAAGAAGAGCGTCGGCTGAACCGCAAATTTCTTGAGCTCGAAACCCACGGCGAAGACAATTCGTTCGCCGACGCCGTCCAGCAGCTCGGGTGCGAATGCGCATTATTTGGAAAAGGAAGAATGAAGGTCGTACTGCCGGAGTCGATCGAGATTCGCGAGCTCTATAAGATCGCCGCACAGCGCGAGGTGCAAATCCGTCGCATGAACTATCGTCGCGACTCGCTGGAAGACATCTTCCTCAAAGCTATGGAAGAAGTGGGGACACGCAATGGCAGTCTATAAGCGCAGCTACAAGCCTTACGAAGGCAGCACGACCTCAGATCGCTGGCGCTTCCTCGTGCTCACGCGTTACGGATTCTCCGGCATGTTCGACTCGCGCCTGTTCACCGGCGCATTTGTTCTGAGCTTTGTGCCGTTCCTCTTGGGGTTCGTGATGATTTACGTCGCGCACAGCTCGGCGGCGCGCGCGATGCTGCAGATACGCGGTCCCAATCCGTCGCTTGCCATCAATAATTATTTCTTTCTGGGATTCCTCGGAGCGCATGCCTGGATTTCGTTTTTGTTGACGACCTGGCAAGGGCCGCAACTGGTTGCGTCTGACTTGGCGAACAATGCCTTGCCGCTCATCCTCGGCCGTCCAATTTCCAGATCCGAATACGTGATCGGCAAATTCCTCGTGATTGCATGTTTACTTTCCGTGATCACGTGGGTCCCGATGCTGATCCTCTTTTTCTTGAATGCTGGTTTGGAAGGGAACGGATGGCTTTGGTCGCACCTCTGGCTGGGCGGCGCGATTCTGCTTGCATCCTGGATGTGGATCGCGATCGTGGCGTTAGTCGCGCTTGCCGCATCAGCGTGGCTCAAGTGGAGAGTAGCCGCCAGCGCACTGATGCTCGCCTTCTTCTTCGTCGGACCTGGCTTCGGAGCCGCAATCAATGCCACTTTAGGAACGAACTGGGGACACATCTTCGACGTGTTATATGCGGTGAAACTGATCTGGGTTGGACTCTTCCGTGTCCCACTGTCGACCGCTGAGGGTTTGGACATGCTCGGCATCCCATTATGGGCCGCCTGGTGTACGGTTACCGCGACCTGCGGACTCTCGCTGCTGCTGCTGAATCGCCGGCTCAAAGCGCGTGAGGTGGTGCGAGGATGAGCACAGTTTTAGGGGACAGGGCACAGGTTACGGGGAACAGCGGCAGCGCTAATGCGTTTGCTATGACTTCACCTTCGCCAGTTCGGAAAGACAACAGCGGTCGCGATCGCATCGTGCTACAGAACGTTTCGAAGTTCTACGGCGAAGTGCTTGGTGTCAACCGCGTCAATCTTTCCATTCCGCCTGGCGTGACTGGACTTGTTGGGCCGAATGGCTCGGGCAAGACGACGCTGATGAATCTGATGACTGGGCTGATTCGTCCGACACAGGGCAGTGTTACTGTTGTGGGAATTTCACCTGACCGTCCGGAAGAGCTTTTCCGCAAAGTTGGATACTGCGCGCAGTTTGATTCGTTCCCGAAAGGGGTCACGGGATTTTCTTTCGTCTACAACACGCTGCGACTGCACGGACTCGATGATCGTGAATCTGTTCGTTTGACGCTCGAAGCGCTGGAACGCGTCAGCATGACCGAGGCCGCGGATCGCAAGGTGGCGGGATATAGCAAGGGAATGCGCCAACGAATTCGGCTCGCGCAGGCGATCGCGCATCATCCCACGGTACTGATTCTCGATGAGCCGCTGAACGGCCTCGATCCCATGGCGCGCGCTGAATCGCTTGAACTATTTCAGGCGCTTGGGAAAGAAGGTTTGCACGTGATCATCTCCAGCCACATTCTTCATGAAGTGGACAAGATGTCTGACCAGGTAATCCTGATGAGCAGCGGATACGTCGTCGCCGAAGGGCAGATTCATGCTGTCCGGACGGAAGTGAAAGAGCATCCGATGCAGATTCTCGTGCGCTGTTCCGACCCGAATCTGCTGGCCTCGCGCGTCTTCGCCCAGGACCATGTGGTTGAAGCCAAGCTCGTGGACGACGGCAAAGGGGTGCTGGTCCGAACGCGCGATGCCGATGCGTTTTATTTGCTGTTGAATCAGCTCGTCGTGAAAGACAACATTTCGCTCGAGACGGTTGCGCCTGCCGACGACGACGTGAATTCGGTCTATCAATACCTGATCGGATCGGAGAACAAGACAATATGAGCCGCTTCGCTCAACTCCGCAAAAGTTTTGCCGAGCAGCCCTGGGAGCTATGGACGCGCCAGATCGCCGCCATCCTTCGCATGGATCTGCGCAAGAACTTCTTCTCGCGCCGCGGCATCTGGATTTATCTACTGGCTTTCGCTCCGCTGGTGATAATCACGCTGCATGCGATCATTGACCACGCCAATCCTAATCAGATACACACCGACACAGAGGTCCTTGCGGGCATCTTCCAGTTCTTCTATCTCCGTTTTGGCATCTTCTTCGGATGCCTCGGTATCTTCACCTGGCTATTTCGTGGTGAGGTAATAGAGAAGAGCCTGCATTATTACTTTCTTGCTCCGGTGAAGCGAGAAGTGCTGCTGCTGGGCAAGTTCGTCGGCGGCGTCGTCACCTCAGTCACGCTGTTCGGACTCGGGGTGCTGGCGTGCTTCTCCGTGATGTATGCCCATTTCGGTCCAGCAGGGCAGTACTATGTCTTCAGTGGTCCCGGAATGGGACAACTTCTTGCCTACGTCGGAGTGACGGCCCTCGCCTGTATCGGCTATGGCTCGATCTTCCTGATGCTCAGCCTGCTAATTAAAAACCCGATCATCCCGGCGGCGATCGTGCTGGGATGGGAAACGTTCAGCCCGGTTTTGCCCTCGCTAGTGCAGCGCTTCAGCGTGACCTACTACTTGAAGCAGCTTTGCCCGGTGTCGATTCCCGCAGACGGTTTGTTAGCGCTATTCACCGTCGTAAGCGAACCAGTCAGCACGTTCGCGGCAATCCTCGGCCCGATCGTCCTTGCCGCTCTGGTGCTCGTGTTAGCCTGCAAGTTCGTCCGCCGCTTCCAAATCAGCTACGCCGCGGAATAAGCCTCGGGGAGACCTCTGCTATACTCAAAACACCGGAATCGCGCGCAAAATCTGCGGTTCCCCTGCCTTTTTTGAGAAACGTCGGGGAGTGGCTCAGCCTGGTAGAGCACCTGGTTCGGGACCAGGGGGTCGGAGGTTCAAATCCTCTCTCCCCGACCAATCATTTCAGGTTCCTTTTCGGTTCAACACCCTTTTAATTGCAGTAGCATCGAGTTGGCCACATCGCCAGCTCTCGCGCGCGCAGCAATCGGTCAAATTCATCTGTAAGGAGAACCAATGAAGAAACGCAAACTCGGCAAAAGCGGTTTAGAAGTCTCGGAGATCGGCCTTGGCTGCATGGGATTGAGCTTTGGTTTTGGTCCGGCCGTCGACAAACAGCAGGGAATTGCGCTAATTCGCGCAGCGGTAGAACGCGGTGTCACATTCTTTGACACCGCCGAAGTCTATGGCGCGTACACGAACGAAGAGCTGGTTGGCGAGGCGCTCGCGCCATTTCGTAAGAACGTCGTCATTGCCACGAAGTTTGGTTTCAAGATCGACGCTAATGGCAAGCAGGCTGGCCTCGACAGCCGTCCCGAACACATCAAAGAAGTAGCCGAGGCATCGCTGAAGCGCTTGAAGACCGACGTAATCGACCTTCTATACCAACACCGCGTCGATCCAAATGTGCCAATCGAAGACGTTGCAGAGGCAGTGAAGGACTTGATCAAGCAAGGCAAGGTAAAGCATTTCGGTCTCTCGGAGGCGGGGGTGAAGACCATTCGTCGTGCACATGCGGTGCAACCGGTGACTGCGCTGCAAAGCGAGTATTCGCTGTGGTGGCGCGAGCCTGAAGCTGAGGTGATCCCGACGCTCGAAGAGCTCGGTATCGGCTTCGTTCCTTTCAGTCCGCTGGGCAAGGGCTTTCTCACCGGCAAAATTAGTCAGGAGACCAAGTTCGAGAAGAACGACTTTCGCAACATCGTTCCTCGCTTTACGACAGAGAACCGCAAAGCCAATCAGGCGCTCGTCGATGCGATCGACAGATTTGCTCAACAGAAGAAAGCGACGCCGGCTCAGATCGCACTGGCCTGGTTACTCGCGCAGAAGCCGTGGATGGTTCCCATTCCGGGCACGACCAAGCTGCACCGGCTGGAAGAGAATCTTAGAGCTGTGAACGTCGAGCTTTCACCCGACGACCTTCGCGAACTGGAGAGGGCTGCCGCCAAGATTCCGGTTCAAGGCGCTCGCTATCCAGAAGAACTGCAGAAGATGGTTGGACGCTGACCGGCATTGGGAAAGTAGAGCAGCATGAAAATCGGCATTCTTGGTTCAGGACTAATGGGCGGCAAGTTGGGAACGATCTTCGCGCGAGCTGGGCACGAGGTTGTATTCAGCTACGCGCGGACCGAAGGCAAACTCAAGAAGCTGGCGCGCGCAGCCAAAGGCAATGCTTCAGCAGGCACGCCAGAAGAAGCTGCGAAGGATGCTGACGCGCTGTTGCTCGCAGTGCACTGGTCACGAGTCGACGATGTCCTCAAGCAGACAGGCGATCTTTCGAACAAGGTGATCGTTACCTGCTCTCTCCCCATGGACGCCGACAACACGAAGCTGATCATCGCAAACAATTCATCCGGGGCTGAGGAGCTTGCGAAGAAAGCTCCGAAGTCTCGCATTGTTTGCGCGTTCAACACTGTGCCGAGCGAGGTGCTGTTCGGCGTCTTCGAGTCCAGGCGCAAGAAAGGTCGCCCCGCGCTGGCGTACTGCGGCGACGATCAGCGTGCAAAAAATGTCGCCGTCAAGTTAATCAATGATGTTGGTTTTGAACCAGTGGATTGCGGTCCGCTCCGAATCGCCCGCTACACCGAGCCCTTTGCGCTGCTCGTGGCACAACTCGCATACGAAGGCGAGGGAGGACCAGAGTTAGCCTACCGGTTCGAGCGCTTCACAAGCTGATCGGCTCGACCGCCATGCTGGGACTGACGTCGGAAAGGTCTTCTATGCCGCCTCGAGCTTTGATTCCACGGGAAGACCAGCATTCCTCCACGCATCGAAGCCGCCTTTGAGAGCCCAAGCTTTCTGATAGCCACGTTCGCGAAGCTTTTGCGCCAAACTGGCGCTTGAACCTTCGCTCGGTCAAGTGCAATACGCGACAATCGGTTTATTCTTGGGAGTTTCGTAAAGGTGGCTTTCAAAGTCCTCGAGAGGAACACGGCGCGCATTCGGGATCATTACGTCCGACTCTGCCCATGCCGTCGGGTTGCGAACATCGAGGATTGTGAAGTCCTCTCCTGCTTTCATTCGTTGTCGCAGGTCCTCGATCGACATTCTTAGGTCATCTGACATTGGCAAGACCTCCTGATTGGTTTGCCCGCGGGCTTCGCACGATCAGAGGGTGTGATGTGCGGTCTCATCTCCAAAGATGGCCCTGAACAACGTGACCGGCAGTTGCGTTTTGGCGCGAAGCGGCGGTTCTGCCTGCGATGTCCAGCCATCGAGCTGCCAAAGCCGCCTGCGTACAACCGCGCCTCGGTGCGAGTTCTCTATATAGCTGATGATGCTGTAACTAAAGCTGTTCACAATGATATTGCTGGTAAGCATAAACGTGGTCACGTTCTATCTGTTCTGGATCGTTTTTTCCGGATCGTTTGCCGCGCATGAACTTCTCATTGGAACGATCGGCGCCGTGCTCGCGACCAGTGGGATGGTGGTGATCAATCTACAGTATCGAGCGAAGTTTGCGCCCACTGCTTCGAACTTGCTCGCCATCTGGCGGCTTCCGTGGTACGTGCTGAGCGGAACATGGGAGATCGCCGTGGTTGCGGCGAAAGACTTCATCGGCATCAAACCAGCGAAGTCTCTGTTCCGAATTGCGCGTTTCGATGCGGGCGATAAAGACGATCCGCGTGCAAATGCGCGTCGAGTGCTTGCCGCCGGATATACGTGTGCAGCGCCGAACTTCATTGTCTTAGGTATAAACACCAGCGACCATACTCTGCTTTTTCATCAGATCGAGCGCAGCTCAGTTCCGAAGATGACGCAAGACTTAGGAGCTTTGCCATGAACGTCTGGGAACTCGCCGCCGAAGTGATGATCTTCGTTCTTGTGCCGCTCGCCTGGCTGGCGAGCAAAGGCGATCCGCGCCAGCGTCTGGTCTCGTTCTACATGGCCGGTGTTGTGATCACGCTGCTGATGATGCTGCTGACGATGGCATTCAATCGCATGCCGATGATGGACCTCGCGATTACGCTGGCTTTGATGTCGTTTGGCGGCGGAATTGTCTTCGCGCGTTTTTTTGCGCGGCACCTGCGATGAAGACCATTCTCATCGACGCCTTTCTCGCCGCGGCAGTCCTGATTGCTATCATCTCCGTTTTGGGAATGCTGCGGGTGCGCGATCCCTATCAGCGCATGCACTACATCGCCCCTCCCGCTTCGCTGAGCTCACTGCTGATCTGCATTGCAATCTTTATCCAAAGAGGACTGAAGCCGGAATCGTTCAAAGCTCTCTTCGTCGTCTTTGTGCTCGTGAGCATGAATACGATCGTGACTCACGCGGCGGCGCGCGCATTCCGCATCGCAGAAGTGCCAGATTGGGATCCTGAAAAGGGAGAAGAGGTACCAATTCTCTCGACCGACGAACGAGTCGAGCAGGAGTAGAACTGATGCGGCTGCTGCAATGGGCGATTTTGCTGCTTGTCGCGGGGGTGGCTCCGGCAGTCGTGTTGAGCCGCTATCCGAAAGCGCAAGTAGTGACTTTGAGCTTTTATGGGCTGATCTGCGCTCTGATGTTCTTCATCTTCCAGGCTCCTGATGTGGCGTTATCGCAGATCACGATTGGAGCTGTGATGCTGCCGTTAATGATCATGCTGGCGCTCACGAAAATGGGTCGCCAGAACCTCCGGCGTGAGCGCGAAGGTAAAAAATGAGCTCGCGAACGCGGACTGTTTTCTTTTTGTGTTCGGCCGCCACGCTGGCGTTTGTCTTTGCCTGGGGAATTCGTGATCTTCCGCCGCTCGGCGACTATCGAGGACCATATGGAAATGTTGTGACGCAGGTCGCTGTCTACGAGCGGCATGCAACCGACGTTGTGAACGCCATCAACTATGACTACCGCGGCTTTGACACGCTAGGAGAAGAGTTCATCTTTTTCGCCTCGGTGCTCGGCGTGCTGCTGCTCTTTCGTCCTGCTGGAGACGAAGACAAGGAGGGAAAGCGTGAAACCAAGCTGGAAGATGCATTGCCCATTTCAGACACCCTGCGCGTGAGCATGCAGGCGATGGTCGGGATCATGATCGTCTTTGGCGTGTACATGGCGACTCACGGTCAGCTCACGCCCGGAGGCGGATTTCAGGGCGGTGTAATCCTGGCTTCTGCTCCGCTGGTCGTCTATTTGTCCGGCAATGTAAAGACTTTCGAAGCAATTGTTTCCAGTCCGCTGGTGAAGCTCGCCGAATGTGGCGGAGCCGCCGGATATGCGGCCATCGGAATGGCGGCGCTACTCTTCGGCGCACATTTTCTAACCAACATTGTGCCCCTCGGAACTACAGGCGATTTGTTTTCTTCGGGCACGATTGCTGTGATTAGCGCCGTCGTCGGCTTAGAAATCGCCGGCGGTTTCGTGCTGCTGATGCAGAACTACTTGCGCGAAATCATCGAAGAACGTCTGTGGAAGGAGAAATGATGCTGGCTTACTTACCGTATGCGATTGCCGCATGGGTTTTCCTTTGGGGACTTTATGGAATCGTCACCAGCAAGAACCTTGTGCATCAGGTGGTCTGCGTGGCAATTCTCCAGACCTCAACCTACGTTTTGCTGCTCGCAATTGGATACAAAGTGGGCGGCACCGCTCCCGTATTTGCGGACATTCCCGTGGGCACAAGTGTCGTCGATCCGCTGGTACAAGCGTTGATGCTCACTGACATTGTGGTTGAAGCCGCAGTCATGGCCCTCCTGCTGTCAATGGTCGTCAAAGCCAATGAACTGGCGGGAACGGTCGATCCTGAAGAACTGCGATTTCTGATGGGCTGATGAGTACCGCAATCATTCCATTGCCGATTGCAATTCCGCTGATCGTAGCGGCGTTTCTGGCCTTCGCCGGCAAAGGCATTGGACGCCGCGCCTGTGACCTTCTCGCCATTGCGACTGCCGCAGCGAACTTGTGGATGACTGCGATCATTTTGCGCGGCACCTGGTCGCAGCCGCAGGTGTACTGGTTTGGGAATTGGTGGCCTCGCACGGGAGGCGTCGCTCTTGGCATCAGCTTCGTGGTGGACGCCTTCGGAGCGGCGCTGGCGATGCTGGTGTCTCTGCTTACCATTGCCGGCCTGATCTTTTCCTGGAAGATCTTTGAAGATACAGAAAATCATTTCCAACCGCTGATGCTGATCTTCATGGCTGCCATGTGCGGTTTCAGCTATACCGGCGACCTGTTCAATCTGTTCGTCTTCTTCGAGCTAATGAGCGTCTCCGCGTTCGCGCTCTGCGGACTCAAAACACTCGAACCAGCTCCGCTGCAAGGCGCATTCAATTTCGCCATTGTGAACACCATCGGCGCATTCATGATCGTGATGGGCATAGGTCTGCTTTATGCCCGCACCGGTGCGCTGAATTTCGCGCAGGTCGGACGATCTCTGGGCACGCATGCCGACGCGCTTGTGCTGCTGGCATTCTTGCTGATCGTTGTCGGATACCTGGCCAAAGCAGCTATTGTGCCATTTCATTTCTGGCTGGCAGACGCTCACGCCGTCGCTCCAAGTCCTGTGTGCGTGCTCTTCTCTGGAGTGATGGTAGAACTCGGCATTTACGCGGTCACCAGAATCTACTGGACGATCTTCGCAGGAAGCCTCGCAGGACACGCGCACGAGCTGCGCATGATTTTCACAATCATGGCCTCGATCACCGCAGTTGTCGGCGCGGTGATGTGCTACGCCGAGCACCACCTCAAACGACTGTTAGCTTTTTCGACGATTGCCCATTCTGGACTCATGCTCGTCGGCGTCGGTTTACTCTCACCTGGTGCACTCGCCGGATTCGTCCTCTACGTGCTTTCCCACGGCGTGATCAAAGGGGGGCTGTTCCTCTCTGCCGGGATCGTGCTGCATCGTTTTCAGAGGATCGGGGAAGATCATCTTCATGGATGTGGGCGTGGCATGTGGTTTACCGCCGCACTGTTCATCCTGGGAGCTTGGGGATTGGCAGGCGCGCCGCCATTTGCCACCTTATTGGGGGAACATTTCGTCTCGCATTCTGCTGAAGCAGTGCGTCTGCATTGGCTCGTCTACATCTTTATTTTTGCCGAGGTCCTCACCAGCGCAGCAGTCTTGCGGATCGCCTTCAGAATCTTTTTTGGATGGGGTCAGCCCGCGCCAAGCGACAAATCTTCTCAAATCGAAGAGAAGCCTGAAACGGAACAGAGTCATGAACGAACGCCTGCCGCAATGTTCTTGCCTGCTGCAGCCCTGATATTGCTTGGTATCGTCCTAACGTTTCTGCCGCAAATACAAAGCAGAGCCAGTGCCAGCGCGCACGAGTTCGCGAATCAGAGCGCGTACGCTCGAAGCGTGCTCGAGAACGTGCAGATTACTTCTACACACAAGGGCGAACCCGAGAATCTCTCTTCGTCCATCGTTCATTCGTGCATTGCATTGTTGCTTTCTGTCTTGCTTGCGTTGAGCACTGTTTTTCGGGATAAGCTCGGTCGAGCAGTGAACTTCACGCGCAGTCTTGAATTGGGAAATTCTTTGTTAAGACGAGCACATAGCGGCCATCCCGGAGACTACGTCGCCTGGCTATCGTTCGGGACAGCGGTTGTCGGCCTCGCCTTCCTCTGGGGGCTCCATTAATGCACAGCCGAAGCTACAGGTTCACGAGTGCCGCGATACTCATCGCGCCCGCGTTCCGGCTCGAGCCTTAAGAAAAAGTTCTGCGGTATCCCAAAGCGCATAAGGTTCAAGCACGCCGGGATTGAAGTTGCCGACGTTGTTTCTGGCGCCGACGAGAACGTTAGGAGTAGCGAGAAAAATTACAGGCAAGTTGTCGGCAATCAATTGCTGTACGCGATCGTAGAGCTGCTTGCGGCGGCGATAGTCCATCGTGATCATCTGCTGATTCATCAGACGATCGATCTCCGCCTCCCAGGCTGTCGCCGGATGAGTTTCGTGCAGGTTCCAAACATGCGTCGGTCCGTTGGACAGCCACACATTCATCGCCACGTTGGGATCGGCATCGCCGCCTCCGAGGCCGAGAATGCAAGCCTCGTAGTTGTTGCTCTGGAACACACGATCCACGACGGCACGAAATTCCAGCGGAATCGGATGCACATTCATGCCGAGCTGCGCCAAATCATCGGCGATGAGCGTCGCCATCTTTACGCGCTGAGCATTCGATGAACTGGTGATGATCGTGAATTCTACAGCCTTACCTTCGCGGTCGAGGAGTTTGCCTTCAGCATTCCAGGAAAAACCTGCAGACTTAAGAAGGTCTCGCGAATGTTCGAGGGATCGTGCTGGGTGCGGTATAGCTGCGTTCACCCATCGCTTAGCCGAAGGACCTTCATTGCCCCAGAGCGCCGCACCATGTCCTTGATAGACCAGACGCACGATGCCCTCACGATCAATGGCCGATGAAACCGCCTGGCGAAACTTCAGATCGCGAAACCAGATTTGCTCGCGCTTGATGTCTGCTAGCTGAGCGGGTGGAAGATCGTTGAGATTGAAGACCAGGAAATTGAATTCCAAACTGGGACCGAGGTCTTCGACGTGGTATCCGCGAGCATCCTCGTCCTTAGCCAGCACTCTGAAGTTATCGGTTCCAAATCGATTGATCACCTGGCTTTCACCCGTCTGGAAGTGGATGACCTGCGCATCCTCCGTTCCGACGAATGGAAAAACAAGCTCATCAACGTAGGGCAAGCGGTTCTGGTTGCGATCAACCTTCCAATAATAAGGATTGCGTTCCAGGACGATCCGCTGACCGGGCACGTACTGCTTCAGGCGAAATGGTCCCAGCCCAGCGATCTGTGAAGGAGCAGTATTCAGGGTCCATTGCTCTGCAAATTTACCTTCGTTGGAAGGCTTCTCCAGAAGATGGCGCGGGAGGATGGCAAGACTATCAAAAATTCGTTCGCCTGCAGCATAGGGTTGATCAAGGTTGAAGCGAACGGTGTAGGCGTCAATTTTCGTGACCGACAATGGTTTGCCGTTAATGACCAGAAGGTCGCGCTGCGGTGAGTGCACCTTCTCATCGAGATAGACCTTGAAGGTGAATATCACATCGTCGGCATCGAAAGGCTGTCCGTCGGAAAAACGCACACCGCGCCGCAGTTTCAATATGAACCGTCGTCCATCAGCAGAGATCTTCCAAGAGCTCGCCAGCGCGGGCTCCGTCTTCTGCGTAACACGATTGATGTGGATCAAGTCGGCCATCATCCGGCCAAGCACGTCGCGCGAAGGTACATCGAACGCCAACACCGGATTCAGCGTCTTCGGCTCCGCGCGCTGTGCGATAACGAGCGTGCCGCCTCGAATGCCGGGCGGCATCGATGCAATCTGCACTTGTTCCCCTTTTTGAACCGGCTGCGGAGAAGGCGCATCCGAAGCGAGGAGAATGCCGCAAGCTGCGACCCACAGAGCTGACGCTGCCAATGCGCTTCTGTCAATTCTGGACAGCAACGGAATGCCCTCTCTTCTATAAGGAATTCAGCAGCAGAAGATAACTGAATGACACAATAACTAATACGATCACCGGCGTAAACATCCAGCAGAACGACGTAATCACACGATAACTCTGCAGTTCCGATAGCAGATCGCCCCAACTCGCCAATGGTTCGATCGCTCCCAGCCCAAGGAGCGCGAGTGCCACCTCTCCCATGATGAATTGGCGGTCCTGGCGAAAGATATTTCGTAAGTCATCGCATCAGTTAGGATTCGTTCTGCCCGCGCCCGATGTCTCCCAAACGATGCACACTTTCAACCGTCAGGCGTGTCCAGTAGCTGTCCATTGCTTGATCAGTGGCGCTTGAAGTACTGAACGGCGCGCTCGTGGGCTTCGGCCTTGTCGAGCGATGGGAACGTCCCGAGGTTGCGACGCTTTCCCGTTTTTGCGTTCTTCTTGCGTGAGTAAAGTCGGTACTCGCCAGACTTCAATTTGCGAATCATACTATTTGTGATGCGAAGTCCAGTGGTCCGCGTGGCCGTTGAAATCGAACCGGTCAGGTGCCGCAGAACGAGTTTTGGGAACCAACGCCACGGCAGCAATTCTGGCAATGACGCTGCCGCATCCCGACGCGTTCCAACCAGCTTTCCGTGGCTGGCTAACGTTTCCGTATCCCAGGAGTCTCTAGTGCGGAGAGTCCGACGGTACAGTACTGCCGCAACGGCACAACGGCACTCCTCTGGAGAAATAGACCTATGAAGCCATCAGTCCGATTCTCGGTTCCGCTTATTGCCCTGCTCAGTGCCTTCGCGCTGGCGCAAAGTTCAGTTGACCAGCCCCAGCCGGAGCACTTTACGCGCAACTTCACCATCACTCCCGGTGGTACGTTGCGCGTCGAGAACTACAAAGGCGCGATCCACGTGACCGGTGGCAGCGGCAATCAGGTCGCGGTTACCGTGGACAAGAAATTTGCGGGCAGCGACAGCGATCGCAAGTGGTGGATGGAAAACGTGCGGGTAAAGTTCGAGAACGATGCGAACCAGGTGCTGGTTACAGTGGAGTATCCCACAAGCAATTGTGCGTCTGGATGCGGCGATCACGATTACACCGGTGAACACGACTACACCGCCGCCGTAGAACTCACGATCGAAGTACCGCAGAAGACGAATCTGAACATCGACGGCTACAAGCCCGAGATTAAACTCGCCTCAGTTGAAGGCGACATTCGTGTGAAGAGTTATAAGTCGCCGATCGATATTGAGTCCACGAACGGAGCGATCGACATTTCAACCTATAAAGAAACTGTCCGTCTCCACGACGTGACCGTGCGGGGCGATTTACGCCTGAAGATGGAAAAAGGCGATGCCAGGATTGAAGCGAGGAATCTGGGAAGCGACGCTGATATCGAAATGGGAAAAGGCTCGGTAGTTTTGCGCGTGCCGCGCAACGCCGGAATCAGCGTGGACTACAACGGGAGCCGCCGCTCGAGTCTGCATAGCGATCTGCCAATCGCCTCAGAATCCGCTTTCCGTAGCAACGAAGTGCGGGGCACAATCAACGGAGGCGGCACTCACCTGCGCCTGCATACGGACAAAGGCTCCTTCACCATCGAAGGGCTATCGTAAGAAGTCGTCCATCGTCATTCAAGCAGATATGCTGTCGAATTTACGCAAAAGTGCGGAATTCGCTGTGCTTCTTCCACCGTGCCGGCAGGATGCGGAAAACAAAATAGGCTTACCGTGGTTCCCCTGGTTAGACGGCAAGCCTAATTTGTATCAGCCAGAGGATAAGTCTGGACTTGTCGCATAGGATGGCACATGGTGGCGCGCGGTTGGCCAGCGGCTGTTAACCGATGCGCAGCACGCGATGCATCCAGCAGCTACCTTGGTTGCTCAGGCGGAAAATTTACTTGTGGATGAAAAATCCGAAAGATGCACCACGGTGCACTTCCATTGTTACCATCGGCGCTAGTAGAATCGCCAACGAATGTCACCTTCCGTGACATCCAATGGCCTAGGCTAAGGAGCGGTTAGGCCATGCGGTACAAGACCAAATTGACCATCATGGATTCAACAAAGGCGGCCAGTGGGACGAGCCTAACGACAGGTTGCTCCGTTCCGGAAAGCGGCATCTATCGCGCTTCCCATCCGCAGCACAAGCTACCGGCAGAGGTAACGCTTCTCCGCAACCAGACATTTCCGCGCTGTTCACGTTGCGACCAACCGGTTTTTTTTGAACTGGTGCGGTCTGCGCCTGCCTTGGTGAATGTCCATCCGAGTGCGTTCACCGTTGCCCTCTACGAGCTTCCGGAACTATCTACTGACGAAGAAGCTGCAAGCTAACCGATAGACGCGACTCTTTCTTCCGGTTCCCTAACCGTGGCAGACGAAGAGAAACAAGAAAACGAGCGCGCAGTTAAAGAAGAAAAACGGCGTCAGTGGTCCGGCCAAAACCGCGGGGAACGCAGGCATCCAGAAAACGCATTCATTCGGCGTTGGTTTGAGCTGGCCGATACGGTCCTTCGACGCAAGGACGATTCCGACAAATCAGAAGACTGAAAAGGAGCAGAGTGGATTCAATAGCCACTTGGATTGCCGTGCCTTGCATCTGACATTCGGGAGCCAGAACATGCGACCCGTGGCAAGACTTTATCGGGACTTTTGTGTTCGCTTGGCGCTGCAGCTCGAAGATGAAGCCAACAAATATGCAAGACATCCCGCCGTCCAGGATGAAGATCAGCAATTCATTCAAGTGCTCCGGCAAAAATGCCGGGAGTGGAAGCACCAGATACAGGAGCTAGACCGCGCTTATGGTGATTCGACGGCTTAGATAACTATTATTGAAGTCCGAGAAATGAGTTGATCCAATCCTTCACGATTTGCCGACCGGCATCGGAATCCTGAAATTGGAAGCCGAGTTCCGCGCCATTCTGCCAACATGTGGTTGCCGCAATCTTCACGGTCGGCTTCTCCGGTAATGTGAAGGAGAGGCTGATTTGACCGGAAGCATCACGAATTTGTTCCGTGAATGAAACCGACATGCCCCCGCCGCTGATCTCTCGGCTTGAACCTACCGACTTGCCTGACCTGCTCTCGATTGTTACCTCAACAACTATCGGGATGCGCACGTAGCGCCGCAATTCATTCAGCAACAGAGCACAGGTGGAACGTGCTACTTGCAGAGCCATACTCCGATCCAAAGGCAATTCGACAATCGCGTTGATGCCATATTTCGCATGTGGCCGCACTTCAAGGTGATGGGACACAACTCCGTACAGAATCATCTTTTTATTCGAGCGGGATGATCGAACTGCTTCGAGCACAGCGGATGCCTGATCGTCCAAACGCAGGATGCAGCCCTGGAATTGTTCTCTCGCCAGGCGCTGCGCAAAATCCTCTCCGACAAGGATGGTTTGAACACCGCATTGCACAAACGCTCTCGTTAGAGTGTCGCCGGTAATGCCATCGAGCTGTACGAGGGCGACTCTCGGAGCGAGCTTCGGGGAATGGCGCACTGCTGGGGAAGCCATCCGCTAAGTGTATCCAGACATCCCTAAAACACCGTTTTGAGATGTGAAACCCTTATTACTGCGGTCATCTAAAGTACTGACGTCATCTACTTTGTTGTTAGGCGAACCTCTAAGCTAGTCCCATGCTGATCTGGGAAGATGATTGTCCAGAACCTCCAACCATGCGCTCGGCGTTGAGGCATCTCTTAGCCGCCGTCTCGCCGGTTTGTCGGCAGCCCTAAGCGTTAGTCACGTTTAATGACTTCAGTTCCACCTGTGTGACGGAAGTGCTCTGTTCCGAGTCACATTTTGACCCGATGATGGCCCAAATGGAATCCAGGGTTTCAATTCGGCATAAGCGCAGAGTGGCACTCGACAGAGCCAAGATCACCTTGAACCGAAATACCGTTCTGCGAAAATCCAGCACCGGCAGACTTCTCCTAGTCCTTGAGCGTTGCCTAAGTTTGATCAACGAACCCGAGAAAATGAGTGGCCGTCGCATGTCGCGCCTCAGCGATGAACTGAGCTATGCCTGTGAGTTAGCGGACGAAGCTGGGGTGCAGAATGGCTGCATCAACGATGCGCCGGATACGTTTGCCTTAGTTTTCGTCCTCAGCAGCGGCGATCTTGTTTTCCCTGGACTGAATGGCAGTTTGGGGGCCGAGTCGTTTCCGCGGGAGCCGCTTGTGTGCGATAGCTCCTTCGTCCTGGCACGTGCGATTGCCGAGATGATGAGCCAAGCCAAGAACTCAGACTTGCGGCGTAGTACGCGAATACCAACCGACCTGAACGTACTTCTTGAAATGGATGGAGAAGAATTCGCATACGCAGGTGAAACGATCACTGTCAATCTGCATGGAGCATTGGTCAGGATTGCGGCTCCACTGAAGCAGGGAGATCGAGTCACGGTTCACGTACATCGCACCGGCAAGTCAGTTCCTGCAAACATCGTGTTCGCGGATTGTGGACGGTCGCAGTTTGGAATTGAGCTTGAGAATCCCGAAAACGTTTGGGGAGTTGCGACTCCGCCTCCAGACTGGCTCCAATTACAAAACCCGATGAACGCTGCAAGGGCATGAGACAATCATGATCAACTCACCTTCAACTTGGATTCTCCGCGATGACCACTATGCCTCGGTCGCCGTCGAAGCTCTCTGTCCTCAAGCTCAACTCCTGTCATCCGAAGCTGATTGAGTCCTACTGTCCCGCCCCAGGGTGGACTCGTACGTATAGAAACGGGAGCCGATGTCCTGGATGTCGATCACCAGGACACCCAGCTTCCGGAGCACGCTTTCGGGTGGATGCCGGCTCGCCATCGTCTCGCCGTAGATGCTGTAGACGTGTACGCCCGTGGCGCGATCGACAGAATCGCCCACCGAATTGATGTCGAGTTCTCCGGTCACGCCGTGTTCAGGACTGAATATAGCCACGAGCTCGATGCCGGGCGCTTTGGCGAGAATGTCGATCGTCCTGCGGCCCGCGACATCGAAACCAGTCTGGTTGGTGATAACACCGACTGCGCGCGGCGAGGACGGGTTGGCGCCCCGGATCTCCCGGAACCCATCCTGTTCGAGGACGTCGATCCCGTTCATCACGATTCCATTGCGTGGGGCTGGTCCTGACCGATGCACAGCAATTTGTGGCCGGTAGGGACCATCTCCGGAGGCTCCGTTGTTCGATACTCCGGGCTGCGATCTGGCACATAGAACCAAGGCGGCATTGAAGGTCACGAGAAGAACAATTCTGACACTCACGCCGGAATTGTAGCCGCAGTTACGACAGGGGGCACTGAACGATTCTGTTGCGATTGCGAGATTGAATCGGCCTGGTCGTCGTGTTTCCCTAATCCTCCCCAAGGCGAACACAGGCACCGCGTCCAACCGATGCAAGTGATAAAACAAAGATTCGCGCGACGATTACTTTGTCTGCGCAGCATCGCACGTGAAAGTCGCCACTTTCAATATCAACGACATCAATAAACGGTTTCAAAACCTTTCGGCGTGGTTGTCGAAGGCGAAGCCGGACGTGGTTTGTTTGCAGGAGCTCAAAGCCGAGCACGACGCTTTTCCTGTGGAAAAATTGCGAGGCCTTGGTTATGAAGCAGTCTGGCGGGGAGAGCGCTCGTGGAATGGGGTGGCGATCCTTGCTCGTGATTGCGTTCCTGTGTTGACGCGTTCGACTTTGCCCGGTGGACCTGACGATCACCAGGCGCGCTACATCGAAGCAGCCATAAGTGGAGTCTTGATAACTTCCATCTATCTGCCGAATGGCAATCCTCAGCCCGGTCCGAAGTTCGATTACAAGCTAGCTTGGTTTGAACGTCTGATCACGCACGCCGCCGAACTGATGAAAGCCGGCGTGCCGGTGATATTGGCCGGAGACTATAACGTGGTGCCAACGCCACAAGACATCTATCCGACGCGCTCGCTCGATAGAAATGCTTTGATCCAGCCAGAGAGCCGCCAGGCTTTTGCGCGACTCTTGTCGCAAGGATGGACGGATGCTCTGCGTCACTTACAGCCAAACGGTCCACTGTGGACGTTTTGGGATTACAAATTCGAACGCTGGCAGAAGGACAAAGGCATGCGACTCGATCACTTCCTGCTCTCGCCAAAAATCTCGAAGCGGCTCATCACCGGCGGTGTGGATCGGTGGGTCCGCGGGGAAGTAAACGCAAGTGACCATGCGCCGGCGTGGATAAAGCTCGATTTTTGACGTCGCGCGGTTTGCACGGGATTTTAGCGCCGGCTGCGGCATTCGTAACAAACGGGTTTGACTTGACGCAGCACATCAACAAGGGAGCTCAAACTGGTGGTCTTCGGTGCGCCGTTGTTTTCCTCACATTCACTTTTCAGGGGACTCAAGATGTTAGAAACGGATTCTCGATGAGAATCCCGGCAATCCGCTGTCCCGCAGCCAGGTCTTCCGACAGAATTCGTGCCGCCCCACTCTTGAAGGCTGAGGATACGATGAGCGCATCCCAAAACCCAATT
>DATEMI010000018.1:0-4177 GCA_035275665.1 Terriglobales bacterium
AGACCGGATATGGGACCGAGCAGCGTTTTCGATGCGCTGGATATGGGCTCCGCTCGCTCTCGTCGTTGTTCTCGCGAACATCTACTATCGACGCCAGCTAGCGTTGAGCGGAGCTGGAGTATTTGCGATTCTTACAACGGCGGCTTGGGCGCTTACGCCACTTGTGCCGGCGATCATGGAAGGAAGATATCGCAAACCTGTGGAGGGGCTGCTGCTCATGAATCTTTTGCTCCTGATCGCCTGCCGTCGATATAACGATTCCTCAGAAAAGTTTGAGACTGTGGAAGACGTGCAGGACTTACTCGTTCCAGCTTAGTCAGGGATTTGCTCTCACCTCCGTGTGACAGATTGCAATCCACCCGCTCTTAACTTGCTGCCACACGGTCGTCATGTAATAACGCTGGGGCGTGGAAGAGGATTTCGCCTCAATCGACGCCGTATAGCTGACGACCATGTCAGCCCCTTCGGGCTCGACTCGTAGATCCGCAATATCGATGTGCTTCAAATTGAGCGAACGAAAGTATTCGCCTGCCTTGTCGCGCTGCGCAATTCCCGCGGAGGTGGTGAGAGTGTAGATCGGCGCCATTCGACGCTCAGCCAACGCAAAATCACCGTCTTCAATCGCCTTCCAAAATAATCGCTCGTAGGCTTCAGCGCCGGTGGCGTCTTTCCAGGATTGAAGGTGAGGCGGCTTGCCCTGGGTACAACTCACCATTAGAGCTGCCATAGATGCGATTACCAGAAACTTGAATCGGCGCATTGGTGAGCATTCTACCCGCTGACGTCGACTTTCAAGGTCGAGATCAGTTCAAACGTGGTGCAGACAGTGCCTAGCGTTGCGTTTGGACGCGGAAAATCCCCTCGTGCATCGCTGCCTTGTCAGTTTTAATGTTTTAGCGTGCCCTGAGCGGCTGGGACTCTCGTGATCGCATCGGGATACAGGATTCGGCGAAATTCCGTCTGCGGAGCAGCCTGCGCAAATTTCAGGTCCAATCAGGCCAGTATAGTTTCAAGTTCGGAAACCGACATGGAAGCAAAATCCGCCACCACTCGAACAGCTCCAGCCTGCAGCAGCTCGGCTGCGCGCGCAGGTTCGGTCACACCCAGGCAGCGGATTCCGGCCGCCTTCGCGGCCTTGACTCCGGAAACCGCGTCTTCACAGACCAGGAGATCTTCGCGTTTCACTGCGAGTTCCTCGGCAGCCTTGCAAAAAACTTCAGGATCGGGTTTCCCATGGGTTATGTCGTCAGCGGTGACGATGGCTTCAAAACGGTCATGGATTTTGAGCTGGTCCAGAATGTAGCGCACGCGACTGTGACTGCCGCAGGAGGCAACCGCGATTGCGATGCCTCGGGTAGTCAGCTCATCGAGCAGGTCCATGATGCCCAGAATTGGCTCGATATTCATCGCTTCTTCCCGAAAGAGCATTTCCTTCTTATGCCCGAATTCCTTGATCTCCGAATCGGGCAGATCGCCCAGAAAGTGGCGCAGAATGTCCTCTTTCTTTCTTCCGTCGAGCACAAAATCCAATTCCCGATCTGATACTGTGAGCTCGAGCGTCTCAAAAAATTTACGCCATGCGCGTTTGTGAATCGGATGGCTGTCGATCAGCACTCCATCCATATCGAAGATGACGCCTTTAAGCATTCTGCTCCTGCGAAATTTGCGCCTTGATCGCGCGCCAGTTCTGCTGGGCTGACTGATAGTTCTCCATTGTGCCAACGTCGATGAGGTAGTCCTCGATTTCATACGCCGCCAGCCTTGAAATGCGGGGCAGTACGTCAAAGCCTATGTCGGCAGGAATGCGATCCGGGATGGCATCAACAAAGCTTGACCTCGTCAGCAAAATGCCCGAGAACGCGAGATTGCCCTTCGGCATCTTCGGTTTCTCAACAAATTCGGTCACCCATCCCAGATCGTCGACCTGAACGATGCCGCATCGTGAGGGATCTGGGACGCGATACACACCAATGGTCGCGTCGGCGCCCATTTCTCGATGCCGCATCCAAAGGCGATTCAGGTCAATGTCACTCAGGACGTCGGCGTAAAAAATCCAGAAATCCTGTTCATTCGTTATCCAAGAGCGATTCGCGCGAATGGTTCCGGCGCTTCCCAGCAACACCGGCTCATCGGAGACCTGCACGCGGACGTTGCACCCGGAATTGTTTCGTAGGAACTCGCGGACCTGATCAGCGTGCGAATGCAAATTGATCAGAACCTCTTCGACGCCGCATTTCTGGCAGCGCTCCAGCCAAATCTGCAACATGGGCATGCCCTGGACCGGAAGCAGGCACTTGGGCATTTTGTCGGTAAGCGGACGCAATCGCGTACCATGGCCGGCCGCTAACAGGAATGCTTTTCTCGGATGAGAAATCATGAGCGAGACAACGTGGCCGCTGACGCCTGGGGCTCCAAAGGTTGAAAAGTCCACTTCATACCGCCGCGTTCGTCAGCATCGATAAATGGATCATCGACAACGACCTGCGCGCCCTGAAAGTCAAATTCGAAGCTCATTTCGCGTGCGCCAATCTGCGTGAGCCGGCTGCGAACTTTTTCCTGAGCAGGTTTAGGGCAGTACAACAGCAAGAAACCACCGCCTCCAGCGCCCGTGATTTTGCCGCCAATTGCTCCTTCGGCGCGAGCGGCTCCATACATTTCGTCAATTCTGGAGGTCGAGATCTTTTCAGAAACCCGCTTCTTTGCCTGCCAGCCTTTGTGCAGCAGTTCGCCGAATCGGTCAAGATTTCCGGCTTTGAGAGTGGCCAGCATCGTGTCCGCGAGTTCGCGAATTTCATGCAGGCTCTCAACCGCAGGACCGCTCCTTGTCTTTGTTGAATGCTCTTGTTCCTGCAAAATCGTCCAGGAATGATGAGCGGCCCCCGTAAAAAACAACAATAAATTGGATTCAAGCTCCCGGATGAGCTCAGGATCGAGATTGAGAGGTTCTACGGATACGGATTCATCTTCTGCGAACCGAATGAAATTTAAGCCGCCGAACGTAGCTGCATACTCATCTTGCTTGCCGACAGGCTTCCCCAGCACATTTCGAGCAATGTGGAACGCTCGCTCAGCCAATTCATACTTCGACAGCGGAATACCGAGATACGTAGTGAGTGTTTTCAGCACATTGACGCAGACGCTGGCGGAAGATCCCAAACCAGTCCCAGGGGGAATCTCAGAGGCGAGAAATAAATTCAAAGATACGGCACAGCCTACCTGCTTCATTACCGAAAGGGGAATTTCGAGATCGGTGCCCTTTACGGTCATGCGGGAGATATCCTCCCAGGTTTCTACCACGCGCAAATCTGAAGAGATGACCTGCACTTTGCCATCCGTGCGCTTCTGGAGGATTGTGTAGAAATGTTTGTTGATCGCGGTGCTGAGGACGGCGCCGCCAAACTTTTGATAATACGCGGGGAGGTCGGTTCCGCCTCCGCCAAAGCTAATCCGCACCGGCGTGCGAACGATCAACATCCAGAACCTCCGTAAAAACGCGCTCTCGAGCCTGGGGGCCTGGAACCGCCGGCGTTCGCGGATTCCATATACGAATCGCGACGGTCCAAAGCGTCTGAAGTAGCAGCGAGAGGTCCAGCAAAGGCGACCAATGCAGCAGGTATTGTAAATCGAAACGCGCTTTATCCTCGGAGGCGTGTTGCTCCCTTAAGCCATGGACCTGCGCCAATCCCGTGAGCCCAGGCTTCGCTGTGAGCCGTTGCTGCTGCCATTCGGAGTAGTGCTTCACCCGGTCGGGCGATTCAGGCCTGGGTCCAACCAGACTCATATCGCCTGTAATGACGTTCACGAGCTGTGGGAGCTCAGTGAGGCTGAGCCGATTGAGCCATAAGCGAATGCCGGAAAGTTGGACGTCATCGCGGTCGACGTTCAGCCGCCACATCAGGAACGGCTCACCATTGAGTCCGCAGCGAAGCTCGCGCCTGAATGGCCGAATACCCAACAGACTCAGACCTGCAACCGCAGCGAGGATGATCGGACTGGCGAGTATTCCGAGGACCGTAGCAATAATCACGTCGGCGACCCGCTTCAGAGCGAGCGCAAACCTCTGCGGTCGTCGCTCCTCAAGACACAGCATTGGAAGGCCCTCAACATCGAGAAAACTCGCTTTAGAGAGATACAGCTCGTAGCCTTCCGGGACTAAGGAAACTTTCATTCCTGCAAG
>DATEMI010000019.1:0-2904 GCA_035275665.1 Terriglobales bacterium
GATCACCGTGGCATTACCGCTGAAAGGAAACAGCGCTTTCATCAATCGAATCGCCTGCGCAGAGTCGTCTTCGATTGCAGTAATGGCGCGAGCGAGGGCGCGGACATCGCCGGAGCGGATACGCTTGACAAACGAATCCAACGATGATGCGTTGGATTTCTCGGTATCGGCAGGAACGGGCATCGCGAACAAAACAGTTTATAGGAGACGCTTGGAAGCTCAGCAGCTTAGAAGAAAGCAGCTCAGTAGCTTTTCAACAACTGCCGCGCGATCACCAGTCTCTGAATCTCGCTGGTGCCTTCGCCGATGGTGCAGAGTTTTACATCGCGATAGTACTTTTCTGCAGGATAGTCTTTGATGAAACCGTAGCCACCGTGGATCTGCACGCCTTCGTTTGCGCAACGGACCGCAACCTCGCTCGCATAGAGCTTCGCCATCGAGGACTCCTGCGTAGTTTTCAGCCCGGCATCCTTCATCGAAGCAGCCCTAAGTGTGAGCAAACGAGCGGCGTCGATTTCTGTGGCCATATCAGTGAGCTTCCATTGGATCGCCTGAAAATCACTGATTGCTCGACCAAACTGCTTGCGTTCTTTTGAATATTTGAGAGCAGCCTCGAATGCTCCTTGTGCAATTCCAAGCGAGAGCGCCGCGATCGAAATGCGCCCTCCATCGAGGACGCGCATCGCGTCGATAAATCCATCGCCTTCTTTTCCAACCAAGTTCTCCGCGGGAATCACGCAATCCTCGAAAATCAGTTCTGCGGTGTCGCTGGCGCGCAGGCCTAGCTTGTTCTCTTTCTTCCCCGGACGAAAGCCCTTCGTATCTTTATCGACAATGAATGCCGAGAGTCCGTGAGTACCCGTCGTCTTATCCGTCACGGCGATGATGACCGCAACATCTGCGTAATGGCCGTTGGTGATGAATGTCTTCGTGCCGTTCAGCACCCAGTTCCGACCGCGACGAACGGCGGTCATGCGTGCGCTGCCGGCGTCGGATCCCGAGCCGGGCTCCGTCAGCCCCCAGCAGCCGATGAATTCTCCCGATGCCAATTTGGGAAGATACTTGCGCTTCTGCTCCTCGTTCCCTGCGACGTAGATATGATTGGAACAGAGAGAATTGTGGGCGGCGACGATAATGCCTACCGATCCGTCCACGCGCGAGAGCTCTTCGATGGCAATCACGTAGTCCACGTACCCGAGACCGGCCCCTCCGTATTCGGGTGGAAAGACTACGCCCATCAATCCCATCTTTCCGAGTTGCTTAATAACGGCGAGCGGAAACTCAGATTTCTCATCCCACTCCATCACGTGTGGACGAATCTCCGACTCGGCAAATTCCCGCACCGAGCGTTTGAGCTGCTCCTGCTCTTCTGTGAACTGAAAATCCATGGGTGCCCAACTGTGTCCCAAAAGTCCATTCAGGGACAAAACATGTGAGCATACCACGCTGGAATCGCGCCTTTTTCGCGATGGTCCCAGGAAGTAACCGGCTCCTCGTGCAGGTTGGCCTACAATGCTAGTAACGAAGTAATTAACGTGAAAACCAGCGTTTTTGAGATTTTTAAGATCGGGATTGGACCGTCGAGTTCGCACACGGTCGGCCCCATGCGTGCGGCCAGAGACTTCGTGGCGCGCGTCTTTTCAAACGGCCGCCTTCCAGAGGTAGCGCGCCTGAGCACCGAGCTTTTCGGCTCGCTTGCACTAACCGGACGCGGCCACGCGACCGATCGCGCGGTGATCCTCGGATTACTCGGTGAAGCGCCTGATCAGGTTGATCCCGGAAAGATCGATTTGCTGGTAGCTGAAGTTCGAGAAACCCGAAAGCTGTGCCTGCTGCATCGGCAGGCGATCGATTTCGATGAGCCGCGCGATCTCGTATTCCGCACGACGGAGACGCTCCCCGGCCACTCCAACGGAATGCGATTCACGGCATTCGCCACGAATGGCAGTGTTGTCGACACGCAAATTTATTACTCGGTCGGTGGCGGTTTTATCAGCAAAGAGGGCGAAGACGATCACTCGTCTTCCGCGTCGGCAAAGAAAGAGGTCCCATTCCCGTTTTCCAGCGCAGCCGACCTTCTGCGCATCGGCGATGAGACCGAGTTATCGGTTTGGGAAATGGCGCTGGAGAACGAAAAGGCCTGGCGGCCGGAATCGGAAATTCGCGAACGACTGAGTCAGATCCATCTCACGATGGAGGCATGCATCGATCGCGGACTTCGAACCGAAGGAATTCTCCCGGGCGGCCTAAAAGTGCGGAGACGCGCACCACGTCTGTTTCAGAAGCTCAGCGGACATCCCAGTGCTGATCCTCTTGCGCCTATGGACTGGGTAAACGCGTTTGCGATGGCAGTGAATGAAGAAAACGCCGCCGGTGGTCGCGTCGTCACTGCACCAACGAATGGAGCGGCGGGAGTCATTCCTGCAGTCGCTCGCTATCATCTGCTTTTCACGCCGGGCGCTCAGTCTGAAGACATTTTTCGATATCTGCTCACGGCCGGTGCAATCGGCATTCTGTACAAGGAAAATGCCTCCATATCGGGGGCGGAAGTCGGCTGTCAGGGTGAGGTCGGCGTTGCCTGCTCTATGGCCGCAGGCGGACTCGTTGCTGCACTCGGCGGAACAAATCGTCAGGTGGAATACGCAGCTGAGATCGGCATGGAGCACAACCTCGGAATGACTTGCGATCCAATCGGTGGCCTCGTACAGATTCCCTGCATCGAACGCAACGCCATGGGATCGGTAAAGGCGATTAACGCGGCACGTATGTCGATGAGCGAGACTGGAGAACACAAAGTTTCTCTCGACCAGGTGATCGAAACCATGTATCGCACCGGTCAGGACATGCAATCGCGCTATAAGGAAACGTCTCTTGGCGGACTCGCGCTCAACATCATCGAGTGCT